>NZ_JBFAOH010000018.1:0-134009 GCF_040675175.1 Nonomuraea sp. NPDC049649 | reverse complement strand
TGATGAACGAGCAGTTGGAAGAGGCGGTGGCGCAGAAGGGCCGGGGTGATCTGGGTGAGCTGCTGATGGGCGGCGACACCTGGCGCATCGGCTGATCCACGCTGAAATTCACTGAGGCGCCGCCGGTATCCCGGCGGCGCCTCAGACGTTTCCAGCCCCACCCGCCAGCCCGGGGGATCTGGCGCCGGGGGTGGGTGTCGGGTGAGGATGCCGGGGTGGGGAAGGCGTGGTGGGGGGTCGGCGCGGTGGGCGTCGTCGTGCTGGTGGTGGTCGGGGTTTTAGTGGCGGCCTCCGGGCCTGCTGAAGGGCCGGTGGTCGCAACCCCGAAAGCTACGGAAGTCGAGACCATCAAGGGGTTTCCGGGGGCGGGGAATACGGGGGTGCCGGAGGGGACGGAGCTTGAGGTGGTCGACGGGGATCGGACGTTCGCCGTGGATGGGGAGGTGGTGGAGGGCAAGGAGTTCCGGGGGTTTGTGACGGTTACCGGGCGGGGTGTCACCTTCAGGAAGTGCCGGTTTCTCGGGGGGAAAGCGGACCGGGTGCGGCCGTTGGTGGATACCGAGCATGCCCGGGACACGGTGATCGAGGATTCCGAGTTCCGCGCGGCCCATCCGTCGCCGTCGGTGGATGGGATCTGGGCGGCGCACACGACGATTCTCCGGTCGGAGTTCAGCGGGACGGTCGACGGGGTCAAGGCGCATTCGGGGACGGTCGTCCGTGATTCCTACATCCACGATCTGACCTGGTTCCCCGAGGATCCGGATCAAGGTGGCAGGCCGACGCACAACGACGGGGTGCAGGCGTTCGCCGACCAGACCGGCGTGACGCTGGAGCACAACACGATCGACCTCTCCACCACGCGCGACCCCAACGCCGCCGTCCAGTCGTCGGCGGACGACCTGCGGGTGGTGGGCAACTATCTGGACGGCGGCGCGTGCGTGGTGAACATCGACCACACGCCGCTCGGCCGCCCGCTGCGCGGCCAGCACGTCACCGGCAACCGGTTCGGCCGGGTGTCCGCGTACGACTGCCCGATCCTGCTCAGCACCCGGTCGGAGCTGGAGAGCGACGGCGGGAACGTGTGGGACGACACCGGCGAGCCGATCCCCGAACCGGAGCAGCACGACTAGGAGGCGCACATGTGGGAGGGCACGCCGGCGCTGGTCACGGGCGCGACCGGGTTCATCGGCGCGCACCTGGTCAGGAGGCTGGCCACGCTGGGGGCGCGGGTGCACGCGGTGAGCCGCCGCCCGCGGGTCTCCGAGCACGGGGAGCGCTGGCACGCCGCCGATCTGAGCGATCCGGCCGCGACGACGGAGCTGGTGGCGGAGGCCGCCCCGGAGGTGGTCTTCCATCTGGCCAGCGAGGTGACCGGGGTGCGGGAGCCGGATGCCGTGGCGCCGACGCTCGCGGCCAACCTCACCGCGGCGGTCAACCTGCTGACCGCCGTCACCGGCACCCCCGTACGGAGTGTGGTGCTGGCCGGGTCGGTGGAGGAGCCGCGCGACGGCCTCGCGCCCGGCTCGCCGTACGCCGCCGCCAAGGCGGCGGCCACCGGTTACGCGCGGATGTTCCACGCGCTCTGGCAGGTGCCGGTGTCGGTGCTGCGGGTGGCGATGGTGTACGGGCCGGGGCAGCGGGAGAGGTCCAGGCTGATTCCGTACGCGACGACGGAGTTGCTGCGCGGCCGGGATCCGGAGCTGACGTCGGGCACCCGGATGGTGACCTGGGTGTACGTGGAGGACGTGGTGGACGCGTTCGTGCTGGCCGGGGCGGGCGGGGCGGCGGGTGAGGTACTGGACGTCGGCACGGCCGAGCCGGTCTCGATCCGCGACACCGTGGAGCTGCTGGCCCGGGTGGTGGGCGGGCCGGGGCGGCCGAGGTTCGGCGCGGTGGCGGCCCGGCCGCTGGATCGGGCGCAGCGGTCGGATCCGGGCCCGGCGGAGCGGGTGCTGGGCTGGCGGCCGGCCACGGAGCTGGAGGAAGGGCTGCGCCGCACCGTCGCCTGGTACGCAAAGCACCTGTAACACCGCATCTCGGACGGCGATATCCCTCCTGACGACTGACGCAGGGGGCGGGATGCGTGCGGTGACCAACTTGACCGTGCACGGCATCGGCCCCACCACCCGCGAACTGGACCCAGGTGAGGGAGACACCTGGGTGAGCGTCGCGCAGTTCGAGCAGGTGGTGGACGCCGTGGCGGGCCGGCCGGACGTACGGCTCACGTTCGACGACGGGAACATCTCCGACGTGGAGATCGCGCTGCCGAGGCTGGTCGAGCGGGGGCTGAAGGCCGAGTTCTTCGTGCTGGCCGGGATGCTCGGCGAGCCGGGGCGGCTGGACTCCGACGGGGTGCGCGAGCTGCTGGACGCGGGCATGCGCATCGGCTCGCACGGCTGGGCGCACCGCGACTGGCGCACGCTGGGCGCGCGGGAGGCGGCCGAGGAGCTGTCGGCGGCGCATCACCTGCTCGGGCAGCTCGTGGGCGAGCCGGTGTCGCGGGTGGCGATCCCGTTCGGCTCGTACGACCGGCGGGTGCTGAGCCGGCTCAGGCGCATCGGCGTGACTCGTGCGTACACCAGCGACGGCGGCCCGGCCAGGCCGGGCTCCTGGCTGCAGCCGCGCACCAGCCTCCGCCACGACCTGGACCGCGGCTGGATCACGCGGGTGCTCGACGGCGGCCCGTCGCTCCCCCGCCGGGCGGCCAAGCTGGCCATGCGCCTCTACAAGCAGGTGCGCTGGTGACTCCTCCACCCCCTGAAGGGAGCGGCTTCTCGCTAGGCCGCTTGCGCAGCCTGGCGAAGGGCAAGCCCTGCCCTCAAGATGTTGATCGCCGCGTTCACGTCGGCGTGCGCGGCATGCCCACACGCCGCACAGGCGAACGCGGCCTGGGTGACGCGGTTCTCCGCAACGCAGTGCCCGCAACGCGAGCACGTGCGGGAGGTGCCGGCGGGGTTCACCGCGATCAGCTTGCGACCGGCGCTTTCAGCCTTGTGCGACAGGATCGTCAGGAACACCCCCCAACCCGCGTCCAGGATGCTCCGGTTGAGGCCGGACTTGGCGGCGACGTTGCGCCCGGGTGCTTGGACAGTGCCGGATCCCGAGCGGGTCATGTTCGTGATCCGCAGGTCTTCGTGCACGATCACGTCGTAGGCATGGACCAGGGCGAGCGCGGCCTTGTGTGCGTGGTCGAGGCGCTGGCGGCGGACTTTGGCGTGCAGCATGGCGACGCGGGCCACCGCCTTGCGCCGCCGCCGCGAGCCGCGCCGCTTGCGGGCCAGGTCGCGCTGCGCGTCCGCGAGGCGGCCGGCGGTGGCGGCGAAGTGGCGCGGGTTGGCCACCTGGCCGCCGTCGGAGGTGGTGACGAGCGAGGCGACGCCCATGTCGATACCGCCCACCGCACCCGTCGCAGACAGCAGGTCAGCGGGCACGTCGTCGCACGACAGGACCACGTACCAGCGGGAGCCCTCGCGCTTGACGGCGATCGTCTTCACCCGGCCGCGCACGGCCCGGTGCTGGTGGACGCGGACGTGCCCGACGCCCTGCAACCGGACGAACGTGGCCGAGCGGTGTTCGGGCTGGGAGTCCCACCGGCAGCCGTCGCCGTCCTTGGGCCACTCGACGGTGTCGAACCAGCCCCGGCCCTTGAAACGCGGGAACCCCGGCGTGCGCCCGGCCTTGACGCGGGCGAAGAACGCGCCGAACGCCTTGTCGAGTCGTCGCAGGGTGGCCTGCTGGGAGGAGAACGACCAGCGGCCCTGCCCGTCCGGGTCATCGCCCCGGATGTGTTTCAGCTCGGCCGACTGGTCTCCGTAGCCGACGCTCACGCCCGCCTTGGCATAGGCGGTGCGGCGGTGTTCCAGTGCGGCGTTGTAGAGCTGCCGGTGGTCTTCCAGGCACGCCGCCAACGCCGCCGCCTGCTTGACGGTGGGGCGCAGCAGAAACTTGAACGACCTTCGCACACCCCACCCCCATCACTTTCAGTAACAACAACACAACGGTAACGGCTGGCACCGACAAAAACGCGGAAGGACATCTGCGATGCGTGGACCTGACAGGTCAGGGCGGGCTCGGGCCTTGGAGGCCCTCCCGCTCCCGATTCCCCCGTCGCCTGAAAGCGACGGTCCCCTCGGGAGGATCTGATGGGCCGGGTCGCCGTGGTGATCGTCACCTACAACAGCGCCGGCGTGCTCGGCGGCTGCCTGGACTCGCTCGCCGCCGGGGCCGAGGGCGTGGAGCTGGTGGACGTGGTGGTGGCCGACAACGCCTCCAAGGACGACTCGGTGGCGGTCGCCGAGGGTTTCGGGCCGCCGGTCAGGGTGGTGCGGACCGGCCGGAACGGGGGCTACGCGGCGGCGGTCAACGCCGGGATCGCGGCGCTCGACCTGGACGGGCTCGACGGCGTGTACGTGCTCAACCCCGACTGCCGGCTGCGGCCCGGTGCAATCAAGCCGCTGCTGGCGTGCCTGCGGGAGCCCGGCCGGGGCATCGCGGTGCCGTACATGGTCAACCCGGACGGCTCGCTCCAGCCGTCGCTGCGCAGGCGGCCGACCGTGGGGAGGGCGCTGGTGGAGGCGGTGATCGGCGGCAGCCTGGCGGGCCGGATGGGCCGGCTCGGCGAGCTGGTGACGGATCCGCGCGCCTACGCGCGGCCGGGGGCGTTCGCCTGGGCGACGGGGGCGGCCATGCTGATCTCGCCCGAGGTGATCCGGGCGGTGGGGCCGTGGGACGAGTCGTTCCTGCTCTACAGCGAGGAGACGGACTTCTGCCTGCGCGCCGCCGACCTGGGCTGGGCCACCTGGTACGAGCCCGCGTCGGTGATCGAGCACATCGGCGGCGACTCGGGGGTGAACCCGGCGCTGGCCGCCCTGCTGGTGGTCAACAAGGTGCGGCTGTACCGGCGGCGGCACGGGCCGCTGGCCGGGCTGGCCTACTACCTGGCGGTGCTGGGCGGCGAGGCCGTGCGCGCGCTGGCGGGCCGGCGCACCTCGCGCGCCTCGGTCGAGGCCCTGCTGCGGCCGTCGCGCCGGATGACGGCGCTGCCGCAATGAGCCGCCGCGCCCCGGCCCTGCGGGCCGTGCCGTTCGACGCGCTCTCGGCGGAGGAACTGGACGCCTGGCATGCGCTGCGGGCCGCCAATCCCGCCCTGGACAGCCCGTACTTCCATCCGGGTTTCGCCGCGGCCGTGCACGCGAGCGGGCGGCCCGTACACGTCGCCGTGAGCGCGGGCGACGGCGGGATCGACGCGCTGGTCCCGTACCAC
The DNA here is from genome assembly GCF_040675175.1 of Nonomuraea sp. NPDC049649. Classification (NCBI taxonomy): domain Bacteria; kingdom Bacillati; phylum Actinomycetota; class Actinomycetes; order Streptosporangiales; family Streptosporangiaceae; genus Nonomuraea; species Nonomuraea sp. NPDC049649. Next base: position 128,746 of record NZ_JBFAOH010000018.1, on the reverse strand, counting down.
CGCGACGGGCGGGTGCTGCGGCCGGCCGGCTGGCCGGGCGCGGACTTCCAGGGCCCGGTGCTCGCCGCGGGGACGCCGTTCCGGCCGCTCGGGCTGCTCTCCCGGGGGACCGCGGCGTACGAGTTCGACCATCTCGTGGCGGAGGCCCCTGGGTTCGGGCCGTGGGTGCTGGGCCGCAGGCCGTCGCCGTACCTGGACGTCAGCGGCGGGCTGCCCGGCTACCTGGGGCGGGCCTCGCGCAGCGGCAAGGACAACATGAACCAGGCGCGCCGCCGGGCCGCGAAGGCCGAGCGCGAGCACGGCACGGTGAAGTTCGAGGCCGACTCGCGGGACCGGGACGCGCTCGCGCTGGTGATCGCGCTCAAGCGGGCGCAGTACGTGGCGACCGGCGCGGCCGACCACTTCGCCGAGCCGGACCGGGTGCGGCTGGTGGAGGGGCTGCTGGGTGTCCGCGACGGGTCGTTCGGCGGGGTGCTGTCGACGCTGCACGCCGGGCCGCGGCTGATGGCCGCGCACTTCGGGCTCCGTGCGGGGCGGGTGCTGCACTGGTGGTTCCCGGTGTACGACCCGGAGTTCGCCCGGCTGTCACCCGGGTGGATGCTGCTGCGTGAGCTGGTCGCCGCCGCGCCCTCGCTCGGGGTGGACCGGATCGACCTCGGCAGGGGCGAGGACGAGTACAAGCGGCGGGCCAAGACCGGCGAGACCTGGGTGTGCCAGGGCGTGGTGACGCGGAATCCGGTGCGGCGGGCGGTGGCGCTGGCGATGCACCGGGCACGGACGATGGTGAGATCTGTCCGGACCCGGACACATCCGTAACGTTCCAACAGACATCCCCGACATATCGGTGGAGGCGGGGAAGATCGCGAACGTCCTCTGCACGGTCCAGCACGCTCTTCAGGCGGGGGAAGCCATGCGGATCAGCGTCTTCGGGCTCGGTTACGTGGGGTGCGTCTCGGCGGCGTGCCTGGCCTCGATGGGACACGAGGTCGTGGGCGTGGACGTCAACCCGGCCAAGGTCGAGCTGGTCAACGGCGGCCACGCGCCGATCGTCGAGGAACGCATCGGCGAGCTGGTCGGACAGGGCGTCCGGGACGGCCGATTACGCGCCACCACGGACGCCGCCGCGGCGGTTGAGTCCAGCGAGCTCTCGCTCGTCTGCGTCGGCACCCCGTCCGCGCCGAACGGCAGCCTGTCCACCACCTTCCTGGAGCGGGTCGCCGAGCAGATCGGGCGGGCGCTGCGCCCCGGGCACGTCGTGGTCTTCCGCAGCACCATGCTGCCGGGCACCTGCACCGAGCTGCTGATCCCGATCCTGGAGCTGGCCTCCGGGCTGCGGGCGGGCGCGGACTTCGGGGTGGCGGTCAACCCGGAGTTCCTGCGCGAGGGGACGAGCGTGCGCGACTTCTTCGCGCCGCCGAAGACGGTGATAGGAGAGTCGGATCCGGCCAGCGGGGACGTGGTGGCGGGGCTGTACGCGGGGCTGCCGGGCGAGGTGTTCCGGGTGCCGATCCCGGTGGCCGAGATGACGAAATATGCGGACAACGCCTTCCATGCCCTCAAGATCGGCTTCGCCAACGAGCTGGGCGCGGTCTGCCAAGCCCTCGGCGTCGACTCGTACCAGGTCATGGACGTGTTCCTGGCCGACAGGAAGCTCAACATCAGCCCCGCCTACCTCCGGCCCGGGTTCGCGTTCGGCGGCTCCTGCCTGCCCAAGGACCTGCGCGGCCTGGTGTACGCGGCGCGCAAGGCCGACGTCGCGGTGCCGCTGCTGTCACACGTGCTGCCCGCCAACGAGGCGCACCTGCGGCGGGCCTTCGACCTGATCACCGCCCCGGGGCTGCGCAAGGTCGGGCTGCTCGGGCTGTCGTTCAAGCCCGGCACCGACGACCTGCGCGAGAGCCCGCTGGTCGAGCTGGCCGAACGGCTCCTCGGCAAGGGGTACGACCTGCGCATCCACGACGCCAACGTGTCGATGTCCCGGCTGATGGGGGCCAACCGCGAATACATCGCCGAACGACTGCCGCACCTGGGCGAACTGCTCGCCGACACGGTGGCCGAAGTGCTGGACCACGCCGAGGTGTGCGTGATCGGCAGCACCGACCCGGCCGTGCTCAAAGAACTCGACGGCTTCCGCGGCAAGGTGATCGACCTCGTACGGGTACCGGAGGCCGCGGCGCTCCGGGACAGAAGGGACTACGTGGGCATTGGCTGGTAGAGCGCTCATCCTCGTCGAGAACCTCTCCGTCCCGCTCGACCGGCGCGTCTGGCAGGAGAGCGTCGCGCTGCGCGAGGCCGGGTGGGAGGTGCACGTCATCTGCCCGATGGGCGCCACCCAGGACCGCGAGGCCGAAGCGGTCATCGACGGGGTGCGCATCCACCGCTACCCGCTCCGCGCCGCCACCGGCGGACCGGCCGGCTACCTGCGCGAGTACGGGTCGGCGCTCTGGCACACCTTCCGCATCGCCCGCCGGCTCGGGCGCTTCGACGTGGTGCACGCCTGCAACCCGCCCGACCTGTTCTTCCTGGTGGCGAGGGTCTTACGGGGTGCCCGGTTCGTGTTCGACCAGCACGACCTGGTGCCCGAGCTGTACCTGTCGCGCTTCGGGCGGGGGCGCGACCTGCTGTACCGGGCCGTGTGCCTGCTGGAACGCCGCACGTACCGGGCCGCGCACGTGGTGATCACGACCAACGAGAGCTACCGGCGGGTGGCGCTCACGCGCGGCGGCAAGAAGCCCGGCGAGGTGTTCGTGGTGCGCAGCGCGCCCGCCGTCGAGCGGTTCCACGAGGTGCCCGCCGAGCCCGCGCTCCGGCGCGGCAAGCCGCACCTGCTGTGCTACCTCGGCGTGATGGGGCCGCAGGACGGGGTCGACTACGCGCTGCGCAGCCTGGCCCGGCTCCGCGACGAGCACGGGCGCACCGACTGGCACGCCGTCTTCGTCGGCGGCGGGGACACCTTCGACGCCATGGTGGCGCTCTCCCGTGAGCTGGGGCTGGGCGAGAACGTCGAGTTCACCGGGCGGATCCCTGACTCTGACCTGATGCGCTACCTGTCGACCGCGGACGTGTGTCTGTCCCCGGACCCGCTGAATCCGCTGAACGACGTGTCCACCATGAACAAGGTCATGGAGTACATGGCGATGGGGCGGCCGATCGTCTCCTTCGAACTGCGCGAGGCCCGGGTGTCGGCGGGCGAGGCGGCCCTGTACGCGCCCGCCAACGACGAGTCGGAGTTCGCCAAGCTCATCGCCCGCCTGCTGGACGACCCCGCCGAACGGCTGCGCATGGGCGAGATCGGCAAGGAACGGGTGGCGGGGCCCCTGTCGTGGACCGAGTCCAAGAAAGCTCTCCTCGCGGCGTACGAAGCCGCCCTGGACACCCGGTGACGTTCACGTCAGGGTCTGCTCTGGCGGGTGCTCGCGTCCGTACCCCAGTCTGTCCTGTTCCCTCTCGTCCAGGTGAGAGCGCGGTCGGCGGCGAGGACCGTCAGGTAGCAGGCGACGTCGAGGACGCTCACCTCGCGGGCGGCGAGGAGGTCGCGCAGCGCCCCGGCGCGCAGCGAACGGGCCGGTCTGCCGAGCCGGGCGAGCTGCCGGTTGCCCTGCCGCACCCGCACCCGCCGGGCCAGGTGGGCGCGGACCGTGCGCGCGGGCCGGACCACCGACCTGGCCTCCGTCACCACCACCCGCTCATCACCGGTGAAGGACCCGTCCGTGTAGCCGTCGTCGGAGATCACGTCGGGCAGCGGGAACACCCTCCGGTGCCCCTCCTCGCCCAGCACGTACACCCCCACCCCGGCCAGCGCCCGGGACGGCGCGATCAGCCGGTCGTGCACCCGGTGCACCCGCCGGACGAACCGGCCGACCCCCGCCAGGTCCCACTCGGGCACCGGCGCGCAGGCCAGCACCCCCGGCCGGGACGCCGCGTCGGCCAGCGCGCGCACCGACGCCGCGTCCAGCCGCACGTCGGCGTCCAGATAGACGCGCGGGAAGACCCGGCAGGCGGCGTCGCCCAGCCGCAGCGCCCCGGCCTTGCCCGGCTGAGGCGTCTCCAGCACCCGCACCCCCTCCCGGGCCGCGACCGCCGCCGTGCCGTCCGTGCAGGCGTTGGCCACCACGATCACGTCGAACTCCCCGGGTTCCGTCCCGGCCAGCAGCGCGTCGAGGTTCGCCCCGATCACGCCCGCCTCGTCGTGGGCCGGGATCACCACGCTGACCGTCGGCTTCATCACCCCGCCTTTCGGATATATCGCCTGAAGGAGACAGCATGAGAGTGGAACCGGGCGACCTCGACGGAGTGCTGCTGTTCCGGCCGGCGCCGCATCGGGACCGGCGCGGGCTGTTCACCCGGACGTTCGACGCCGCCGTCGCCGCCGAGGCGGGGCTGAAACCGGAGACGTTCGTCCAGGACAGCCAGTCGAGGTCGGTCCGCGGCACCATCAGGGGCCTGCACGGGCGCGGCGGGCGGGGCGAGGCCAAGCTGGTCCGCTGCGCCCGGGGCGCGATCCACGACGTGCTGGTGGACGCCCGGCCCGGCTCGCCGACGTTCGGGCGGGTCATGGAGGTGCGGCTGGACGACGAGGACTTCACCGTCCTGTACGTGCCGCCGGGGCTGCTGCACGGCTTCCAGGCGCTCACGGACCACGCCGACACCTGCTACCGCATCGACCGCGAGCACGATCCCGCCGAAGATCTCGCGGTCCGCTACGACGACCCGGACCTCAAGATAGCGTGGCCCCTGCCGGTCACCGAGGTGAGCGACCGCGACCTGCGCGCGGGCTCCTGGGCCGACCTGGCCCGCCGGCTCGGCCACTGAGAGGTGATGCCTGTGCGCCCGGGAAACAACCAGCCCGCCGGAGCGGTACCACCTGTACGTGCCGAACCCACCCGCACGCCGATCCGGCTCGCGAAGGTCGCCGGGGCCGTCTCGATGGTGGTCGCGCTCGCCGCCTGCCAGGCGGAGCCGCGCCCGACGGTCGCGCCACCGCCGCCGCCCAGCCCGTCGCCGTCGATCGTCAGGCCCGACGGCAGCGCCTGCCCCGACCATCCCACTCCGGCCTGTACGGGCGCGCCCAAGGGCCTCCGGCTGACCGAGCTCACCCTCAACATCGACAACGTCGCGTACAAGGTGGACACGCCGGGGACGGTGCTCGACGGCGTGCACATCCGCGGCCCACTGGTCATCCACGCCGACGACGTCACGATCAGGAACAGCGTCATCGACGGCCACGTCACCAACGCCGACGGCGACCGTTCGTTCCGGTTCACCATCACGGACACCACCGTGGGCACCGCCGACACGTGCGGCCCGCTGCCCGGGGTGGGCCACGACAAGTACAAGGCCACCCGCGTGCTCGTGCACGGCCACAGCGACGGCTTCCGTGTCTCCGGTGACGACGTCGACATCCGCGACTCGTACATCAAACTCTGCTCGAACCCCGGCGACCACTCCGACGGCATCCAGGCCTACAACGGCGGCAAGGGCCTGACCTTCCACCACAACACGGTCGACCAACGCGAGGCCAAGCACATCACCGCGCCGATCTTCCTGGTGGACGAGAAGTCGGAGGACGTTGTGGTCACCGACAACCTGGTGATGGGCGGCACGTTCAGCATCCAGGTGCGCAACGCGCGCGGCAAGCAAGTCGTGCGCGGCAACAAGCTGGTCGACCAGTCGTGGGTGTACGGCCCGGTCGACTCCGAGTGCGGCCGTACCGACTGGGCCGGGAACGAACTGGTCACCATCGACGAGAACTATCGGGTCACCTCGATCGTCGGCCCGCTCGCCTGCGACGGCGCGAGCTGATCGTCGCCCACCGCACGCAGCAGCGCGCCCGCCGCCCCCACCAGGAGGAACGAGATCCCCGTCACCGTGTGGAACGACAGCAGGTCGAACGTGAACGACCCCACCAGCGGCACCACCAGGCAGGCCGCGATGGTGAGCCCGAGATCACGGGTGACGGGATCGGCGCTGAGGAACCGCGACCGCAGCGCCGCGTAACCCGCCACCAGGAACAGCGCGGCGAACGCCACCGTGCCGATCAGCCCGGTCTCCACCATCGACAGGATGTACTGGTTGTCGAAGATCTGGTGCTTGGGCGCGTACCAGGTCCCGAGGCCGCGGCCCAGCCAGAAGTGGCGGCTGATCTGCTGGGCGGCCACCGCGTAGTCGTGGGTGCGGTACTGGATGCTCTCGTCGTTGCCGAGGTTCGTGAACAGGCCGACGAACGTGCCCAGCAGCCCCGGCACGGCGATGCGGACCGCGACCAGGAACCCGGCCGCCGCCAGCAGCGCCTGGAACCGCCGCCGGTTCGGCCAGCCCGCGAACAGCACCGCGCCCACCACGGCCAGGCTCAGCATCGCCGAACGCGACACCGAGAACATCAGCCCGCACCCGATCAGCAGCGTGCACAGCCACCAGCGCAGCGACGGCTCCCCCAGCTCCCGCGCCCGCACCCCGTAATGCACGGCGATCGGCAGCAGCATCGCGCAGGTGACGCCGAACTCGATCGGATGCCCCGTGGTGGCGGCCACCCGCCGCAGATCGGCCCGCTCCAGCACGAACGCGTCGCCCTCGTTCGTGTAGCGCAGGATCGGCAGCTCCATGAACCGGGTCAGATCGACGGAGAACAGGAACTGCAGCGCGCCCACCACCGCGATCACCGCGCCGGCCACGACGAGCGCCTTGAGCACGAAGTCCAGCCGCCGCAGCCCGCGCACCCCGTCACAGACGGTCAGCGCCAGCCCGACGATCGCCACCACCAGCACGAACGAGTGGTCGGCCAGGTTGAGCTCGTCCGACTCCATCGGACCGGCCGTGGCGAACCCGTACGTGGCGAGCATCGCGGTGAAATAAGCGAACAGCGCCGTCCGTACCGGATTGCGCCCCTTCGCCGCACCGAGCGCGAGCGTGAGCTGCGCGCACAGCCACAGCAGCGCGGCGCCCAGGCTGACCACGTTCGCGGGCGTCAGCGACAGCGGCAGATACTTCAGCACCAGCCGCGCGGGCACGACCAGCAGCACAACAGCGAACACCGCCGCGACAGTCGCCCCATCGGCCCGCCCCGGCGGGGACCCGTCTACCGTCATGCCCCGGCCCCATCGGCGCCGACCAGCTCCCTCTTTTCGGACGGTACGGAACGACGGCGCCGAAGCGGACCCGCCAGACTCTCCGCAGCGAAGGCAGCCGTCAGAGCGGCGATCACCCCGAGCCCCAGAGCCGCCGCCGACGAACGGAGCTTCCTGCCCGTCTGCGGAGCCGGCGTGGTCGGCGGCACCGCCTCACTGATCGTGATGTACGTCTGCGGCGGCGCGTGCACCTGCCGCTGCCGCACGTCGAGCTCCTGCCTGACCCGCTCGATCACCTGCCGGACGATGGCCGCGGACTCCTCCGGCGTACGGCTCTCCCCCTCGATGAACACCAGCGGCCCGGTAGCCAGCGACTCCAGGTTGTTCGTCCCGTTCGTCACCTTGTACCCGGTGTCCCCCTCGGCCGTCCCCATATCGGCCACCATGTCCGGCGTACTCATCACGCTGATCAGCATCGAAGCGGCCACATCCAGCCCATGATCGAAGTTCAACAGCGGATTCACCTGGGCGACGGGCTGATCGGGATCGGGCGGCTGCACCCCACCGCTGGTCGGCGCGGTCAGCACGAGCACAGCGGTGGTGCTGTAGGTGAGCGGAATGGTGGTGTACGCATAGAAGGCACCCCCGAGAGCCAGCAGAAAAGCCGGCAAGGCGACGTACCAGCGCCTGATCAGGACGAGGATGCTCCCCCAGAAATCCACGCGCCCTCCCACACAGGTGCCGCCCTCTAAATGTCGGGCATACCGGGGTGGAGCGTTACAGATCAGAAGATACGGGCAGGTGTCGTTCTCGCCGTCAGCGAGGCAGTCGAGCCCACACGACGCATTCACCCGCGGGCGTGGTTTCGGTCCCCCAGCAACCGAGCGTGAGTTCGTCAACGACCCATAGGCCCCTGCCCCTCTGCTCGTAGAGAAGAGGCATACGTGGCAGAGGTCCGGACTTGGAGCGGCCGGGATCCACCACGATCAACCGCCAGTAGCACTTGCCGCGCTCCTCCTCCGGCCGCAGACTCATCCTGACCCAGTGGGCACCGCCATGAGTCACCGCGTTCGTGACCAACTCCGACGCGATGAGCTGAAGATCCTCCAGGGCGGGATGCTTGCCCATCCACTCACGAAGCTCACGACGGGCCATCGCGGGCAGCAGAGCGCCTTCGTCCACCTCACTGATCACCCACACCATGTTTCCTGCGTATGGGAAATCTGTCACAGCCGCTTTCATGATCACCTCCGGCATACATCGAGGTGCGTGTTTGTGCGGTTACGGGCTTCATCATGGCTCGCCACCTCCTCAAAGCAGCCCTGAATGTCCCTCCAAAACTTGCACAACATGTGGTTGGCTCGTACGTACGGAGGTAGGGCCATTCTGGAAGGTGCGATATGCCGAAAGAGGGCTACACCGTCGCCGAATCCGCAAATAAGGAATACCGGCGGCGGATGCGCCAGTATCGGACGGCAAGCGGGCTCACTCACGCACGCCTCGCCCCTCTGATCCCATGCAGCGAAAGCCTTGTGGGAGCTGTAGAGCGAGGCACCAGACCACCGACCGAGTCCTTTACCCGAGGGCTGGAGAGGACATTCGGGTTAAATGGCGAGTTGCTTGAGCTGCTGCCGGCCATCCGGGATGTCAACCCGGTGTGGTTCCGCAAATGGCCCGCCATCGAAGCCGCAGCCAGAAGCATCCGCATCTACCAACTGGCATTGATCCCCGGCCTTCTCCAGACAGCGGACTACGCCCGTGCCATCTTCGAAGGTGAACCCGGAGCCACGTCCGGCGAGGTGGAGAAAGCCCTCAAAGCCCGCCTCCAACGTCAAGCCATCCTGTCCCAGACCTGCCCGCCGAGCCTCTCCGTGATCCTGGACGAGAGTGTTCTCCTTCGCCACATCGGCGGCCCTGAAGTCATGGCCGAGCAGCTCCGCCATCTCCTCGACATGATGGCCCGCCCGTACGTGACGGTACGGGTGGTCCCCTTGTCGGCACGCAGCACGGCGGGGCTGGTCGGTCCGTTCGTCCTGGCATCCGACGACGACACCAGCGCGGTGTTCCTGGAGAACGCCGAGACTGGAGAAGTCATCCACCAGGCCGAGATGGTGCACAAGCTGAATCAACGATGGGAACTGCTCTCCGGCCTGGCTCAGCCGACCTACGAAACCATGAAAATCATCCAGAGGGCCATGGAGGAAAAATGACGGAAAACGAGTTGGCCACTGCAGCATGGCGAAAGGCCACCGCCAGCGGCGGAACCGGAGGTGACTGCGTGGAAGTCGCCCCGCTCAGCCAAGGCCGTGTCGCCATCCGAGACAGCAAGAACCCCAGCGGACCTGTCCTAGTGTTCACGGCCTCGGAATGGGACGCATTCAAGGACGGCGTCTCCAAGGGAGAGTTCAACTTCTAGTCGACAAGCCGGCATGGGGCCTGCCTACCGAGCGGGCCCCTCTGCGTGTCCTGATTTCTCCGGTGCACACACGGGTACATACACGCTCCCGACAGGCGGTCACCCCTTCAGAGTTGAGGATCGCGATGACCGACGACATCAGCCCCGAACAGGTCGCTGCCATCACCGCCTTCGTAGACGTCGAGGCACCACCACCCGCCGGCCACCCCACGGCACACTTCCTCTTCGGCACCAACCAGATCCAGCCGATCGAGATCGCAGCCGAGCGGTACCACAAGGGATTGGCGCCACTGATCATCTGCACCGGAGGGGTCAACCGCCACGACGGCATCGTCGAAGGGGAGACCTTCCACCGCCTGCTGCTCGAACGCGACGTCCCGGACGAGGCCATCCGCGTCGAGGCCCGTTCCGCGAACACCTGGCAGAACGTCGAATACGCCCTGCCTTTCCTACGAGAAGCGCGTCAATCGGGGCTCACCATCACAGCCGTGTGCAAGTGGTACCACCGCCGAACCGTCCACTTCCTCAAGGCCCTGGCCCCGGAGATCACCCCTTTCCACGCCATCACCTGGGAACCCCTCTACTCGGGCAGATCCGTCACCCGCACGGATTGGCCAGACATCCCCGAAGGAAAGCCGCGAGTCATCCGGGAATGGGAAGAAGTGACCCGGCGTGTAGCCGACGGCAGTCTCGTGGCGGCGGAGTTGGCAGGAGCAACATGGCGTTGAGCAGATATGTAGCCAAAGTGGCGGAGATGTCGGGCGTACGGGATGGAGCCTCACAGAAGCCCCTGTAACACCGTACAAACCCCCGCGATATGGATAAGAGGCGTTTCACGGGGGACTGGAGAGGGTCTTCATGAGCGAATTGGCCGTCGTCACGCCCACCTACCGGCCTGACGCCGACCTCTTCGCCCATCTGCACCGCTCGGTACTGGAGCACACCCCCGGCGACACCGTCCACCACGTGGTGGTGCCCGCCTCCGACCGTGAGCTGTTCGCCGGTTACGCGGGGCCGCGCTGCCGGGTGTGGACGTACCCGGAGATTCTTCCCCGCCGGCTCACTCACCTGCCCGGCACCGCGCTCTGGATCGACCCGGCGCGGCCCTGGCCGCCGCTGCGGGGCTGGGTCGTCCAGCAGGCGGCCAAGGTCGCCGTCACCGCCCGGCTCGACGCGCGGGTGGTGCTGGTGGCCGACTCCGATGTGGTGCTGGTCCGGGACGCCCGGCCCGGGCACCTCGTCCGGGACGGCCGGGTCGTGCTGCACCGGGCCGACGGCGCCGTGCACGACGGCATGCCCGAGCACGTGACCTGGCATCGCGTCGCCCGTGAACTGCTCGGCCTGCCCGCCACCGCCGTCCCGCCGCTGCCCGACTATGTCAGTTCGCTGGTCTGCTGGGACCCGGCCGTGGTGCGCGCCATGATCGAGCGGATCGCCGAGACCACCGGCCGCGACTGGCTGGACGCCTTCACGGCTCACCTGCGGGTGTCGGAGTTCATCGTGTACGGGGTCTTCGTGGACGAGGTGCTGAAGGCGGATCCGCCGGTCGACACGGCGCTCTGCCACAGCCGCTGGGACCGCGCCCCGCTCGACCACGCCGGCGCCGTGGCCTTCGCCGACCGGCTGGGGCCCGGGGCGATCGGCATGATGATCTCCGCCAAGTCGCGGACCCCCGTGGCGGCGCGGCTGGCCGCCATCCTGCGTTGCGCCCAGGTCACCGGACTCGATGGGAGTCTCTCGTGAGCAAGCTGGCGGTCATCACGCCGTCCTACGCCCAAGACGCCGAGCTGTTCGAGCTGCTGCACCGGTCGGTGCTGGAGTACACCTCCGAGGACACCATCCACCACGTGTTCGTGCCGCCCGGCGACCGGGAGCTGTTCGCTCCGTACCAGGGGCCGCGCTGCCACGTGTGGGTCCGCTCCGAGCTGCTGCCCCGCCGCTACCTGCGGATGCCCGGTACGGACGTGTACGTGAACTATCGGCGGCCGTGGCCGCCGCTGCGCGGCTGGGTCATGCAGCAGACCGTCAAGATCGCCGCCGCCGGGCGGATCGACGCGGACGCCATGCTGATCGTCGACTCCGACGCGGTGCTGGTACGGCCGACCGACGCGGCCTCGTTCACCCGGGACGGGCGGATGTGCCTGTACCGGGTGGAGAACGGCGTCACCGCCTCGATGGAGCGGCACGTCATCTGGCACCGGGTGGCGCGTGAGCTGCTCGGGCTGCCACCGCCCCCGCCCCCTCCGCTGCCCGACTACGTGACCGCGCTGACGTTCTGGGATCCCAAGATCGTCCGGGCGATGCAGCGGCGCATCACCGAGGTGACGGGGCGGGACTGGATGGACGCCTTCAACTCACAGCTGCACATCTCCGAGTTCATCCTGTACGGGGTGTTCGTGGACGAGGTGCTGAAGGCGGATCCGCCGGTGAACACCACGATCTGTCATCTGAGCTATCACCACGAGCCGTGGGACGTGGAGACGGCGGTGGCCTTCGCTGACCGGCTGGGCCCGGAGGCGGTGGGGATGATGCTGTCGGCCAAGTCGGACACGCCGATGGAGTCCAGGCTGGCGGCGATCCGGCGGTGCGCTCAGGTGGTGGAGTCCGGCTGACCGTCCCGGGTCACCTCGATCGGCCCGGTGTCCTCGACGGCCCTGTCCTCGGTGCCGGTCTCGCTTTCGGGCGAGTCCGACTCCAGTTCCGCCACGGTCAGCGGGAAGGACGGGAGCTCGGGCAGCTCGGGGTGGGCGCCGTTCCGGTGTGGCGTGTCGTCCTCGACGGCAGGATCTACGGTGGAGGCCTCCGCGGGGCTCTCGGTCGTGGCTGATTCCGGGACTTCCCTACGGCGGAGGTGAATGATCACGTACGCCGCGCCAAGACCGATCGTGACGGCGGCGAAGGCGCCTCCGGCGGCGGCCACGAGGCGGTTCTGCATGAGGGGCTTGGGCACGGAGGCGGGCATCACGTCGAGGACGCCGATGTGGGTGCTGATGGGCGCTTCCAGGGCCACCTGCCGCTCGGCCAGCTCCAGCCTGACGCGCTGCTGGGCGCGGGCCATGACCTCTCTGACCACCTGCGGCGAGGTGCTTTCCACCTCGACGTAGACGAACGGCCCGTTGGTGCTGATGCCCAGCAGGTCGGGGTTGGTGCGCCCGTCGTTGATGGTGACCGAGGTGGGGCCGTCCTCGGGGGCGCCGAGTTCGGCCGCGACGTCGGGCCTGTTGGTGGCGAGGATGAGGATGCCGGCGGTGGTCCGGAGCGCGTCGTTGAACTGGAGCAGCGGGTTGGTCAGCCCCGGCTTGGACTCGGGCAGGGTTTCGAGGGTGCCGCCGGTGGCGGGCACGGTGAGCACCATGGAGGCGGTCGACACATAACGGGTGGGGACCAGGAACCAGCCGGCCAGGGCCAGCAGGATCGCCGCCAGCGCGACCGGAGGCCCGACGAACCTTCTCCGGGCCAGGCCGACAACGGTCTTCCAGAAGCCCACTACGTCCGCCCCCGTCGGTTATAACGGTACAAAGAAGAAATCGCCTGGTTCAGCAGGTGCGTTACACGAGGCGGGCCAGGGAGAGCAGCTTGCGGCTCCGATGGGCGACCGTCCGCCGCTGGCGTCGCGCGTACATCCGGAGCACCGCCGCGCGCGCCCGCCGCCGCTGCTCGTCGGTGAGGTCGGCCCGGCGCACCCAGGACAGCAGCTCCCGGCACTGCAGCGTGTTGGACAGGTGCGACTGCCAGACGGGCACGCCGAGCCGCCGGGCCACCCCGGCGATGCGCTCGGCCCGCCAGTTGCGGTGCGCGAGCACCTCGGGCACGTGCGCCCACGGCCCGGCCAGCGCCAGCTTGGCGGCGAACACCTCGTCCTCGCGGAGCATGTTGCGGCGCGGGATGCCGGTGGCGACGTCGCGGCGGAGCATCCCGTACAGCGGGTCGATCAGCAGGTGGCTCTCGTTGAGCAGCCGGAGCATCTCGGCGAAGCGGGTCACCGGGTCGGCGGAGGAGAGCGCGGTGCCGTCGTAGGGGGCGGTCCGCGGCACCCCGTCGGGGCCGGTGTAGGCGACCTGCGTGGTGACCAGCACGGTCCGCTCGTCGGCGGCGAACGCGGCGAGGCTGCGGGAGACACAGGACGGTTCGAGCCGGTCGTCGTCGCCCATCCAGCGCAGGTAGGCGCCGCGTGAGATACGGGCGGCGTGCACGAAGTTGCCGAGCAGGCCGACGTTCTCGGGATGCCGGTGGTAGACGATCCGGGGGTCGGCGGCGGCCAGGTCGCGGCAGAGCTCCTCGGTGCCGTCGGTGGAGGCGTTGTCGGAGACGACCAGCTCCAGGTCCGGGTGGTCCTGGGCGAGCACCGACCGGATCGCCCCCTCCAGCCGGTGCGCGCCGTTGCGCACCGGCAGCGCGATCGAGACCAGGTCAGACACGGGCCCTCCCGAGACGTACGAGTTGCAGGAGCGCGGCGCGGGGCACCGCGACGAGCGCGAACAGCAGCATCCCGGCCCCGCCCGCCACGCAGAGCTGGAGGAACGCCCCGTCGACCACCGCGGCGAGCCCGGCCATGACCAGCCCGGCGAGCACGACGCCGAGCAGCGGCCTGGCCAGCCCGGCGGCGAACAGCCCCGGCGGCACCCCGGCCCGGCGCAGCGCGAACGCCAGCAGCGGCAGCGCCAGGACCAGAGCGACCGACGCGTGCGCGACCGCCGCCCCCTCGATGCCGCCGTCACGGGCGCCGACCAGCAGGGCGGGCACCAGCGCGAGCGCCCAGCAGGCGTTGACCCAGAGGGTGGGCCGGGTCCTGCCCAGCCCGGCCAGAATGTCGGTGATCAGCAGGCTGAGCATCCGCACGGCCATCACGATCGCCAGGAACCGCAGCGCCCCGGCCGCCGGCAGCCAGCGCGACCCGTACAGGAACTCGACCAGCGCGGGGGCGAGCACGCACATGACAGCGGCGATCGGCAGCACGAGGCAGCCCAGCAGCGGGACCGCCCGCCGCACCCCCTCGCGGACCTCGTCCGCGCCGCCCTCGGCCAGCCGGGAGAAGCTGGGCAGCGCCACATAACGCAGGGCGGTGCCGATGATCCCCGGCACCCAGGCCGCGATGTTGAAGGCGAGCAGGTAGAAGCCGAGCTGGGCGCTGCCGAGCGCGTCCCCGACGATCACCACGTCGACGTTGAGCAGCAGCCCTTCGATGCCGAGCCCGGCGCAGAGCGGCAGCCCGAAGCGGAGCAGCCGCGCGGCCAGCGCCCGGTCGAAGCCGAACGCGATCCGCACCCGGGCGAGCACCAGCACCAGCACGCCGGTGAGGGCGGCCCCGCTGAGCTGCCCCCAGGCGAAGCTGTAGGCGCCGGCGCCCCCGGCGGCGAGCGTGATGGCGACGGCCGCGTTGGCGCAGAACCCGGCCAGGTTGGCCCAGGCGAGCTTGTCCTGCTCGAAGCGGCGCATCAGGGCGGCGCTGCGCACCGCGGTCAGCCCGTAGACGACGTTGGTGGCCATCAGGATGCGGATGACCCAGGTGGCGTCCTCGTTCCCGGCGAAGCTCGCGTAGAAGGGGGCGATCACCCAGAACAGCCCGTACAGGGTGAGGCTGGAGGCGATGGCGACCACGGTGGCGGTCGGCGCGATCTCCTCAAGCCTGCCGCGCCACTGCACGGTGGCGGCGATGACCCCGGCGTCGTTGACGTAGATGACGAACTGGCTGGCCGCCAGCGCGATGGCGAACACGCCGAAGTCGTCGTTGGTCAGCAGCCGGGCCAGCACCAGGCTCATCGCGAACGAGCCGGCCTTCATGACCACGTTGCCGACCAGGGTCCAGCGCAGGCCGCGGCCCGCCTTCCGCCCGACCTCGCCGACGCCGTTCACGTACCGTCCTCGACCCTCTCCAGCCAGATCTCCCGCCAGAACGGGACGAACTCGCGCGGGCAGCTGGCGTTGTAGACGCCTTCGCAGACCAGGTCGTCGAGGATGATGCAGGGGCTCTTCATGTGGAGCATCCGCCCGGTCTTCTCGTCCAGGCAGCGCTCCACCCGGGCGCGCACCCGCGCGGTCCGGCCGCAGTAGCGGGCCATCTCCTCCTCGAAGCCGAGCCCCCGGTTGAGCAGGTCGGCGTTGAGCGTGTCCTCGATCTCCGCCTTGGACTTGATCCTGACCAGCTCGCCCGGCTGGAGGTCGAGCTTGCCGGTGGGCGTGGTCCGCCCGGCCCGCCCCTCGACGAACCCCCAGCGCAGCCCGCGCCGGAACCAGAGCCGGCGCGGCAGCGCCTTCTTGCTGACCTCCTGGAGCCGGTTGAACAGGCCGACCAGGAACGTCCGTGCCACCGCGAGCACCCCGGCGTTCCCGCTGCGCACGTCGGTCACGTACTGGCCGAGGTCGCGGAAGGGCAGGCAGGTGGGCGCGGCCCTGAGCAGCTCGGTGGCCTGGCAGGAGTACGCGTCCGGCCCCTTGCGGGTGTTGACCTGGAGCAGCGGCAGCAGCCGCGGCGACGGCGCGGCGGGCCGGGGCGGCTCGCCCGGCTCGACCTTCCGGAGCCAGGCCTCCTTCCAGTAGAGGGAGCAGGCGGTCTGGCAGCCGCCGTGCGCGGCGCCGTCGCAGCGGGCGCCGGTGAGGTGGACGGCCCGCTCCATCCGGCGCATGCCGCTGCGGCTGATCGTGTCGCAGAGTTTGTGCGCCACCTTGTGCACGGTCAGGCGCTGCCCGCAGTAACGCAGCATCTCCGGCATGAACGGCAGGTTCTCCAGCTCGCCCCGCCCGTCCAGGGTGGCCAGGATCTCCTCCTGGCTGCGGACCTCGACGAGGTCCCCCACGCGCAGCTCCATCACGAACCCTCCCGTTCGAGCAGCCCGGCGGCTTCCAGCGCGGCGGCGGCCTCGGCCACCGCGTCGAAGGGCAGGCCGGACCGTTCCGCGACGTCGAGCAGGCTGTGGCCGCCGTCCGACTGGTTCAGCACCCATAACATCGCCAGCTGGGCCTCTTGTGTGTCACTGCGCCCGCCGAGCGACCCGTACAGGCCGCGCCTGCCGAGCTGGGGCTCGCCGTACGGGCTGAGGTTGCGGTAGCGGGCGTCGCGTTCGAGCACGCGCACCGCCTCCCGCAGCACCTCCAGCGTCTCGGTCATGGCCTCGGCTGTGACGAAGCCGGGGTGGTCGCCGGAGGTGTGGTACTCGGGGTAGCCCGCGTACGGGGTCCTGGTGAGGCTGCCGACGGGCAGGTCGAAGCCCGGGGAGCAGTACTGCCGCTCGTCGTACCCGTACGGGGAGAAGTCCAGGATCGTGTGCGGCCGGCCGGCGAGCACGTGCGCGAGCACGCGGTCGATCCCGGCGTCGCCGCGTCTGCTGCGCTTGTACGTGAGCGGGCCGGGGTCGCCGGCGCAGGCGAGCGTCAGCCCGGCCCTGATCCGGCCCACCCGGTCGCGGTTGCGCGCCAGCCAGGTGATCGCGCCGATCGTGCCGGGCGCGAACACGAACCGGTACGTGAACCGCGGCGACTCCAGCCGGGCCGCGAGCGCGACCGCCACGGCGATCCCGGCCAGGTTGTCGTTGGCCAGCGACGGGTGGCACACGTGGCAGGAGATCAGCACCTCCTCGTCGCTGTCGCCGTGGACCACGTGCTCGGCGTAGGTGAGGTGCCCGTCGGCCAGCGTCGAGTCGATCAGCACCTCGTACGGGCCCTCGTCCAGCCCGTCGAGCGTCTTCTGACTGAGGCAGAACCCCCACGTCTCGCTGTAGTAGCTGGTCCGGTACGGCACCAGGCCCGGCTGGTCGGGCAGCGTGTGCAGCCGGGGCCGCAGCTCCTCCAGGGTGTACGTGCCGCGCACCGGCACGCTGTAGCCCACCACGTGCAGGTTGAGCCGCCGGAAGTCGACCACCCGCCGCCCGGACGGGTCCTTGATGTACGCGTCGTGGATGTTCCATTCCTTGGGCACGGCCCAGTCGAGCACGGGCGTCCCGGTGGGCACCTCGTGCACGTCGAGCGGCAGGTGCTCGCCGACGATCTCCAGCGTGCGGCGCACCCCGTCGCCGGTGATGGAGCGGCAGATCGGGTAGAGCCGTTCGACCAGGGCGTGCATCTCCTCACCGGTCACGCGCGCAGCTCCGGGTCCACGGTGCCGTCGGCGCGGCGGTCGGCGAGCCGGGCCAGCCGGGTGAAGCGCCGCTCGAAGCCGTCCGCGGTGAGCCCGTGCCGCCGGTAGGCCGCGGCCAGCTCGACCGCCCCCTCCTTGACGGTCCACCGGGCGTGGAACCCGGGCAGCGCGGCCCTGATGCGGGAGAAGTCCACCCGGTACGAGCGAGGATCCGCCCCGCTTTCCCCGGTGATGAGCAGTCCGGCGCCGGGCACCGCCTCCACCACGTGCTCGGCGATCTCGGCGACGGTCAGGTTGTTCTGCTCGCCGCCGACGTTGAACGCCCGGTCGTGCACCGCCTCGCGCGGCGCGACCAGGGCGGCGGCGAACGCCTCGGCGATGTCGGCCACGTGCACCAGGGGCCGCCAGGGCGTGCCGTCCGACAGCACCCGCACCACGCCGGTCAGGTGGGCGTGCCCGACCAGGTTGTTGAGCACGATGTCGGCCCGGAGCCGGGGCGAGAAGCCGAACGCGGTGGCGTTGCGCATGCTCACCGGGGAGAAGTCGGCGTCGGCCAGCTCCGACAGCTCGTCCTCGACCCGTACCTTGGACTCCGCGTAGGGGGTGACCGGCCGCAGCGGCGCGTCCTCGTCCAGCAGCTCGTCGCCGCCCGAGGCCCCGTACACCGAGCAGGTGGACGCGTACAGGAAGCGGCGCACGCCCGCGTCCTTCGCCAGCCTGGCCAGCCGGACGGAGGCCGTCTGGTTGATGGCGTAGGTCAGCTCGGGGGCGAGCGCGCCCAGCGGGTCGTTCGACAGCGCGGCCAGGTGGATCACCGCGTCGAAGCCGTCGAGCAGCCCGGCGGGCACGTCGCGCAGGTCGAGCCGGTGCCCGGGCGGGTCGGCCGGTTCCGGGCCGAGCACGCAGTCGGCGAACAACCCCGAGTCGAGGCCGACCACCTCGTGCCCGGCGGCGGTGAGCACCGGCGTCATGACGGTGCCCAGGTAGCCCTGGTGCCCGGTGAGCAGAACGCGCATATCGGATCAGCCTCCAGCGAGGTCGAGGGTGAGTTTCCGCAGGTAGAAGGCTTCGGCGTAGCGTGCCTGGCATTCGATCCCGCGGATTCTGGCCAGCCCGGCGAACGCCTCCCGGTCGAACCAGGAACGGCGGCGCTGCGACGGGTAGTGCTCCCAGAGCAGCGCGATCTTGGCCTCGACGACGGCCGGGCCGAGCGGCTGATAGGCGGAGGGGCGGCCGAGGTCGCCGTCCCACTTGACGATCTCGTACCCGAGGACCAGGTGGTCGCGGAAGGCGGTGGGCACCAGCTCGGCCAGCCCCCGATGGTCCTGGTGGGCGTCGCCGGAGTGCGGCGCGAGGATCAGGTCGGGCGAGATGCGGGCGCGCAGGTCCTCCACCGCCCGTTTGGCCTCGTCCCAGTGCGCGGGCAGCCGCCCGTCGGGCAGCTTGCCGACCGTCACGCGCAGGTCGGCGCCGGGGCAGAACGCGGCCAGCGCGTCGCGCTCCTCCCCCTCGCGCTCGGTGCCGCCGCCGGACAGCACCAGCGCCTCCACCCGGAGGCCCGGGTGGGCGGCGCAGAGGGTCAGCAGCGTGCCGCCCGCCCCGATCGCGATGTCGTCGCAGTGCGCGCCGACCGCGGCGACCCGGCGCAGCCCGTCGGGCACGAGAGCGATCATGCCGCCTTCTCCCAGATCGCCCACGGGCGGTCGCCGCGGGCGTAGGCGCGGTCCAGCTCGACGCGCTGGTTGACGGTGTCGGTGGGCCGCCAGTAGCCGCGGTACGGGTAGGCGAGCAGCCGGCCGCGTTTGGCCAGCTCCCGGCAGCCGTCCACGAGCAGGTCGCCGCCCTCGGGGATGTGGTCGAAGATCTCCTGCCGGAGCACGAAGTAGCCGCCGTTCACCCATAACGGCATGTCGGTGACGGCGGTGATCTGCCCGACCAGGCCGCCCTCCTCGACCTCCACGCAGTGGAAGGTGCCGGGCGGCGGCACCACCATCAGCGAGGCGCCCGCGTCCGACCGGGCGAACCGGTCGATCATGTCCGGCAGCGGCGCGTCGCTCAGCACGTCGGCGTAGTTGGCCAGGAACATCTCGTCGCCGCCGAGATGCTCGCGGACCCGCCGCAGCCGCTCCCCGATGGACGACTCGACGCCGGTGTGCACGAACGAGATCGTCCAGTCGGAGATGTCGTTGCCCAGCAGCTCGACCTGCCCGTTGCGGAGCACGAAGTCGTTGGACGCGGTCTCCTCGTAATGGAGGAAGAAGTCCTTGATCTGGTGCGCCCCGTAGCCGAGGCAGAGCACGAACTCCTTGTGCCCCCAGTGCGCGTAGTAGCGCATCACATGCCAGATCAGCGGTCTCGGGCCGACGAGCTGCATCGGCTTGGGCGCGTCCCCGGGAGCGCCGGTGCGCATCCGCGTGCCGTACCCGCCGCAGAAGAGGACGACCTTCACACGACCTCCAACTCGGGAATGGGGAAGACCAGCCGGCCACCCCAGTCATGGACATAGGAGAGCTGCCCGACCAGCTCGTCCCGCAGGTTCCACGGCAGGACGAGCACGTAGTCGGGCCGGTCGGCGGCGATCCGGCCGGGCTCGAAGACCGGGATGCGCGCGCCGGGGGTGAACTTGCCGTGCTTGTACGGGTTGCGGTCCACGGTGTAGGCGAGCAGGTCGGGCCGGACGCCGCAGTGGTTCAGCAGCGTGTTGCCCTTGCCGGGCGCCCCGTAGCCGACCACGGTCTTGCCCGCCTCGGCCGCGCCGACGAGGAACCCCAGCAGGTCGCGCCGGACCTTGGCGACCCGGGCCGCGAACCCGAGATAGCCCGACAGGTCGTGCAGCCCGGCGGCCTTCTCCAGGGCCAGCACGTCGCGCACCCGCTCCCCCGGCGTGCCGTCCGGCCGCGCCCACAGCCGGATCGAGCCGCCGTGGGTGGGCAGCAGCTCGACGTCCACCAGGGTCAGCCCGCCGCTCGCCAGCGCCCGCTGCGCGGAGGCGACCGTGTAGTACTGGAAGTGCTCGTGGTAGATCGTGTCGTACTGGTTGCGCTCGATCAGCGTCAGCAGGTGCTGCACCTCGATCGACACCCAGCCGTCGTCGGCGACCAGCGTGCGCAGCCCCTCGGTGAACCCGATCACGTCCGGGACGTGCGCGTACACGTTGTTCGCCACCACGTAGTCGGCCGGGCCGTGCTCCCGCACCAGCGTCCGGGCGGACTCCGGGGTGAGGAACGCGGTCACCGTGGGCACGCCCCGCCGCCGCGCCTCCGCGCCGACGTTCACCGACGGCTCCACGCCCAGGCACCGCACGCCCCGCTCGGCCACGTGCCGCAGCAGGTAGCCGTCGTTGCTGGCCACCTCCACCACGAACGAGTCCGGCCGCAGCGGCAGCCCGGCCACGAACGCGCGCGCGTGCTCCACCCAGGACGTCGAGTACGAGGAGAAGTAGGCGTAGTCGGTGAACGTCTCCTCGGGGGTGATCAGCGGCGGCAGCTGCGCCAGCCAGCACGCGGTGCAGACCCGCAGGTGCAGCGGGTAGGTGACCTCGGGCTCGTCGAGCTGCTCGGCGGTGAGAATCCGCTCGCACGGCGGGGTGGCCCCCAAGTCCAGCACCGAGGCCAGGCCGGCGGCGCCGCAGAGGCGGCAGGTCATCATGCCATCGCTCCCTTGTAGAACTCCTCGCACCGCCGGTACGACGGCAGCAGACCGGCGGACAGCGCCTCGGCCAGCGTGGGCGCGGCCGCGTCCTTCTCCGACAGCACCGGCTCCAGCCCGTCCGGCCAGGCGATGCCGAGCGCCGGGTCGAGCGGGTGCACGCCGTGCTCGCGGGCCGGGGCGTACGGGGTCGAGCACAGGTACATGACGGTGGCCCGGTCGGTGAGCGCGATGAACCCGTGCCCCAGCCCTTCGGCGACCAGCGTCGCGGTGCGTTCCTCGTCGTCGAGCAGGACCGTCTCCCACCGGCCGAACGTGGGCGAGCCCACCCGCAGGTCCACCACCACGTCCAGGACCGCGCCGGACACGCACATCACGTACTTCGCCTGCCCCGGCGGCACGTCGGCGAAGTGGATCCCGCGCAGCACGCCCCGCCCCGACACCGAGCAGTTGACCTGGGCGACGTCGAACCGGCGCGGCAGCCCGTCCGCCCGGAACGCCTCCAGGAACGCGCCCCGCCGGTCGCCGTGCACGACCGGGGTGTGCGTCCAGGCGCCGCCGATCCCGAGAGGTTTCACGACCCCGCCTTCCCGGCCGCCCGCCCGCTGGTGATCGCCCGCCCGTCCCCCAGGCCCGCCTTCGGGACGCCGCCCTTCGCCTGTCCGACCGGCAGGGCCTGCCCGTGCAGCACCGGCCAGGCGGCGTGCAGCGCGTCGCGCCAGGGCCGCAGCGGCTCGGTCCTCGTGCTGGCGAGCAGACTGTTGGCCGGGCGCCGGGCCGGGCGGGGGAAGCCCGCCGACGGCACCGGCCGCACCCGGTCCGGGTCCTCGCCCAGCAGCGCGAAGACCTCCCGGGCCAGCCCGTACCAGGTCGTCTCCCCGGAACTGGCCGCGTGGTAGACCCCCGGCGGCAGGTCCGACCGGGCCAGCCGGACCAGGTGGTCGGCCAGGTCCGCCGACCAGGTGGGCTGGCCGCGCTGGTCGTCCACGACCTCCACCTCGGGGCGGGTCGCCGCCAGCAGCGTCATGGTGCTGACGAAGTTCGGCCCGCCCGCCCCGTACAGCCAGGCCGTCCGGACCACGTACTGGCCCTGCTCCAGCGCCGCCCGCTCGCCCGCCAGCTTGGTCCGCCCGTACGCGTTGAGCGGGCGGGGTTCGGCGTCCTCCGGGTACGGGTCAGCAGAGGTGCCGTCGAAGACGTAGTCCGTCGACAGGTGCACCAGCCGGGCCCCGGACCGTTCACAGACCTCGGCCAGCGTCCGCACCGCCGTGCCGTTGATCTCCAGGGCCTCGGCCTCGCGGGTCTCCGCCAGGTCGACGGCCGTCCAGGCGGCGCAGTTGACCACCACCCGGGGCCGGTAGGCACGCACCAGGTCGCGGACCGCGCGGGCGTCCCGCAGGTCCAGTTCGTCGCGGCCGGGCGCGAGCACCGGCTCACCCGTGAGAGCGATCCGGTGCAGCAGGTCGGCGGCGAGCATGCCCCGGCCGCCGGTGATCAGCCATCTCATAACCCGGCCCACCAGTCGCGGTTCGCCGCGTACCAGCGGACGGTCTCCTTGAGCCCCTGCTCGAACGGGACGCGCGGCCGGTAGCCGAGCGCGCGCAGCTTCCCGTCGTCGAGCGAGTACCGCCGGTCGTGCCCCTTGCGGTCCTCGACGTACTCCACCATGTCCCACCCCTTGCCGCACGCCTCCAGCAGCAGGCCGGTCAGCTCCCTGTTCGTCAGCTCGGCGGTGCCCGCGATGTGGTAGACCTCGCCGGGCTCGCCCGCCTCGGCCACCAGGCGGATGCCCGCGCAGTGGTCCTCGACGTGGATCCAGTCGCGCACGTTCCCGCCGTCGCCGTAGAGGGGGACCTTCCGCCCGCGCAGCAGGTTCGTCACGAACAGCGGGATGATCTTCTCCGGGTACTGGCGCGGCCCGTAGTTGTTGCCGCAGCGGGTGATGGACACGTTCAGCCCGTAGGTGATCGCGTACGAGCGGGCGATCAGGTCGCCGCCCGCCTTCGACGCCGCGTACGGGGAACGCGGTCGCAGCGGCGCGTCCTCGGTCCACGACCCCTCGTCGATCGTCCCGTACACCTCGTCGGTGGAGACCTGCACCACCCGCGGCACCCCGGCGTCCAGGCAGGCGCGCAGCAGCGTCTCTGTGCCGAGCACGTTGGTGCGGACGAACTCGCCCGCCTCCGCGATGGACCGGTCGACGTGCGACTCGGCGGCGAAGTTGACCACCAGGTCGTGGCCGGGCACCACCTCGGCCAGCAGGTCCGCGTCGCAGACGTCGCCGTGCACGAACGTGTGCGCGACGCCCTCCAGGTTGGCGCGGTCGCCGGCGTAGGTGAGCTTGTCCAGCACCGTCACCTCGGCGCCGGAGAGCGAGCGGGCGAAGTGCGAGCCGATGAACCCGGCACCACCCGTGACCAGGACTTTCCTCATGGACAGATCTGTACCTTGCTGTGATCGCCGAGCACGAGCCGGTGTGCTCTGGGCGTGTCGGGAGCCCGGGTGACCTCGGCGTCGTGGCCGATGAGCGACTGCTCGATCCGGCCCACCCCGTCGATCGACGCCCGCGGCATCAGGATCGAGTACTCGACCTCGCTGCGCGTGACCGCGCAGCCCGCCCCGATCGAGGTGTACGGGCCGACGTACGAGTCGCGCACGACCGCGCCGGACCCGACGATCACGGGGCCGACCAGCCGCGAGCGCTCCACCACCGCGCCCGCCTCGACGCGCACCCGGCCGATCAGCTCGCTGGCGTCGACCCGCCCGAGGGTTTCGGGGTCGAGCGATTCCAGCACGAGCCGGTTCACCTCCAGCATGTCGGGGACGTTGCCGGTGTCCTTCCAGTAGCCGCTGATCACTGACGACTCGACCCGCAGGCCCTCTTCCAACAGCCACTGGATGGCGTCGGTGATCTCCAGCTCGCCGCGCCACGACGGCTTCAGCTCGGCCACGGCGGCGTGCACCGCCGGGCTGAACAGGTAGACGCCGACCAGCGCGAGGTCGCTCTTGGGCGAGGCCGGTTTCTCCTCCAGGCCGACGACCCGGCCGTCCGCGTCCAGCTCCGCCACCCCGAACTGCCGCGGGTCGGCGACCCGGGTGAGCATGATCTGCGCGGCCGGCCGGTCGCGGGTGAAGCGGTCCACCAGGCCGGTGATGCCGCCCACCACGAAGTTGTCGCCGAGGTACATGACGAAGTCGTCGTCGCCCAGGTAGTCGCGGGCGATCAGCACGCCGTGCGCCAGCCCGAGCGGCGCCTCCTGGCGCAGGTAGGTGACCTCCAGCCCGAAGGCCGAGCCGTCGCCGACGGCCGCCTCGATCTCCGCCCGGGTGTCGCCCACGACCAGGCCCACCTCGCGGATCCCGGCCTCGGCGATCGCCTCCAGGCCGTAGAAGAGCACCGGCTTGTTCGCGACCGGCACGAGCTGTTTGGCCGAGGTGTGGGTGATGGGCCGCAGCCGGGTGCCCGACCCTCCGGCGAGCACGAGTGCTTTCACCGTCAGTACGCCCCTTCTCCCCGCGCCACCACGGACCAGGTCTTCCAGAGGATCTGCAGGTCGAGGACGAGCGACCAGTTCTCCACGTACCGCAGGTCGAGCCGGACGGACTCCTCCCAGGTCAGGTCGGAGCGCCCGCTGACCTGCCAGAGCCCGGTCATGCCCGGTTTGACGACGAGGCGGCGGCGCACGTCGGCGCCGTACTGGGCGACCTCCTCGCGCAGCGGCGGGCGCGGGCCCACCAGCGACATCTCGCCGCGTACCACGTTGAGCAGCTGGGGCAGCTCGTCGAGCGAGTAGCGGCGCAGGAAGGCGCCGATCCCGGTGATCCTTGGATCGTTCCGCATCTTGAAGAGCACGCCGTCGAACTCGTTCGGCAGCCCCTCCTTGAGCCGCTCCGCGCCGTCGACCATGGTGCGGAACTTGACCAGCCGGAACTCCCTGCCGCCCCGCCCGACCCGGGTCTGGAGGAACAGCGCAGGGCCGGGGCTCGTCGCCCGGATCAGCGCCGCGATGACCAGCAGCGGCAGGGCCAGCAGCAGCAGCGCCGCCAGCGCGACCAGCCGGTCGAACACGCTCTTGACGAACTGCCTGGCCCCGTCGAACTCGGGATGCTCCACGTGCAGCAGCGGCATCCCGGCGACCGGACGGATGCTGATCCGCGGCCCGGCCACGTCCAGCAGCGCCGGCGCGACGAACAGGTCGGTGCGCGCCGTCTCCAGGCTCCACGCCAGCCTGCGCAGCGCCGTCCCGTCCAGTTCGGGGCAGGCGAGCACGGCGACCGCGTCCGCCCCGGTCCGCGCCACCACGTCCGCCACGTCGCCGAAGGTGCCGAGGATCGGGATCCCGTCCAGGTCGTCGTCCTGCCGCCCGGCGGGCAGGCAGGCGCCGACGATCCGCATCCCGTGGTACGGCTGACGGCGGAACTGCATCACCAGGTCGAGGATCGACTCCCGGTGGCCGACGGCGATGACCTGGCGCATGTACTCGCCCAGCGCTCTCCTGCGGTGCAGCCGTTTCCGCATCCGGTAGCGGAAGCCGAGCGTGGCGATCAGCGCCAGCGGCAGCATGGCCAGCACGAAGCTGCGCGCGATCGTGGTCTGGGTGGCGTAGGCGCCGATGGCGACGGCCGCCATCAGCCCGACCCCGCCGTTCAGCACCGCCTTGAACTCGTCGGTCCCCTCACCGTTCGCCCGCTGCCGGTAGGCGCCGCCGAGCGCGAGCGCGACCGGCCAGGCGAGGACCAGCCCGACGCCGAGCATGAACTCCTCGGCCGGGATGTAGATGCCGCTCAGCAGCCGGACGCCCAGCACGCACACACAAGCCAGCAGAACGCACGCCGTGTCCCCCGATAACAGCAGCCGTAAGTACGCGCGCGTCCAGATGCTCGACGCGTGGCGCGGTCCGGCGTCGAGGAGCACGTCGGCGGACTCCCCAGTCCCCACCCACATAGCACCACCCAGAGTCTCCGTGCCGTGTCATTGCAGACATTCCTTGACACCTTTCATGGGTCGGTGAATCCCCACGAATCATCAAGGGCGGCGGCCCCCACTAAAGACTAAGGATCAACCTAATGTTGGGGAATAATTGAGATATGTCCACAATCGGACGAAGATTGTTGATCGTCAGATCTTGACGGACCGATCCATAAGTGATCTCTTAAGGGCGTTGACCAGCGGCTTTACGGTCTTGTTTCCGCTCGATTATGGCGCGCCGGAATCGCTAGTCGTACTCCAGATCAGGCAGCGCGGTCGGCGGATCCGGACTCCGCCACACCACCGTTACCCCGGCCTGCCGCGCGTCACTCGCTATCGTCAACCGATCCACATCGAAATCGGGCAGATAACGTAAACGTGCCAGAAAAGTCGCATCCGTCGCCGAACGCGGCACCACGCAGCCTTCACCGTCGCGGTCGAGCAGAATGTAGAGGACGTCGGAATCCCCCTCGGTGACCACACGGACCTCGACCACGTCCTCCCACGCCAGAGCCTCGACGCTCCCGTCGGCATAGTGGCGGGCCACGCCCTCTTCGGTGACGTACACGTAGGAGTCCGGCATCGGATTGCCGTGCATGGCCGCGATTCTTGCGAGTTCGGGGGCACTCCCGCAAGGGTTCGCGCATACCGGCCCTCGACCTTACGCCCCCCAGGTATGGGAGAGATGCGCCGCGACGGCCGCCCGGGCCGCGTCGGGCGGCCCCGCCGCGATGGCGTCCAGCAGCTCACGGTGCTCGCGCACCAGCACGTCCCGGTCCTCGTAGACCCGGCGCAGCCGCACCAGCCCGAGCCGGGTCTCGGCCGCCAGCGCGCCGTAGAGCCGCACCAGCCGGGGGCTGCCCACCGCCTCGATCAGCGCCTCGTGCAGCGCCATGTGCTCGGCCACCGCCTCCGACCACGGCGCGCCGGCACCGAGCGCGCCCATCCGGCCGAGCGCCGCTTCCGCCTCCGGCACCCGCCGCCCGGCCAGCGCCCCCGCCATCAGGTCCTCCAGCGGGCGCCGGACGAACATCAGGTCGTCCAGATCCGCCGGCGTCACCTCCGGGACGTACGCGCTGCGGTTCCGCTCCCGCCGCAGCAGCCCCTCGTGGACGAGCTGCGCCAGCGCCTCCCGCACCGTCGGCCGCGCCACCCCGTAGGAGGCGGCGATCTCCTGCTCGGGCAGCGGCGTGCCGGGCTCGATCTCGCCGGACAGCACGCGGCTGCGGAGCGCGCCCGCGAGCGCGCCGACCGCCGAGACGGGTCTGATCGGGGTGGGCACGGGTGCGACTCTAACGCCCCGCCGGAGCCTCGGCGGCCTCCTGTACGAACGAGCGCCGCCTCTCCGGAAGGGCCACCACCACCAGGCTGATCGCCAGCAGGGCCAGCCCCGCCACCGAGACCGGGGCCAGCCGCTCACCCAGCACGACCAGGCCGAGCAGCGCCGCCACCGCCGGTTCGGCCAGCGCCAGCGTGGCGGCCGTGGCCACCGGCGTCGTCCGCAGCCCCCGCCCGTACAGGAAGTAGGAGAGCGCCGTCGTCCCCAGCCCCAGGTAGAGGGCGGCGAGCAGGCCGCGCGGCTCGCCGAGCCAGCCCACCCCCTGCCAGAGCAGAACCGGCAGCATGAGCACCGAGGCCCCGCCGAACAGCACCCCCATCACCGCGTCCGACTCCGCGCCCGCGTCGATCGCGCCCGCCGCGCTGACCGCGTAGAACGCGTAGAGCAGGCCGCCGAGCAGCGCCAGCAGCACCCCGGACACGACCTGGCCGCCCGCCTCGGCCCCGCCGCCCGCGATCAGCGCCACACAGCCCGCCACAGCCGCCGCCGTGGCCGCCGCCCACCGGGCGCTGGGCCGCCTACGGTGCAGCACCCAGGAGAGCAGCCCCGTGAAGACCGGCCCGCTCCCGATCGCCACCACCGTGCCGATCGCCACCCCGGTCCGTGCGACGGCCGCGAAGAAACAGAGCTGGTAAGCGGCCACAGCGACCGCCGCCAGCAACAGCCCCGGCCGGACCACCCGCCGCAGCCCGGACCGGGCGAACACGGCGAGCGCGGCCCCGCCGATCACCAGCCGCGCGGCGGCCAGGGCGACGGAGTCGGCGGAGACGAGCAGACCCGCCGTGCCCGCCGTCCCCCAGAGCACAGCGGCCGCGACGACCGAGAGTGGGCCGTTCCTCATGGCTTACATTGTCTGACAACTAGACAAGCTCGTCCAACAAGTTATCCAGCAGCCGCCCCGCCGACTGAGCCACCTCACCGGCGTACTCGTCGAGCACTTCCAGCCCCGCCTCAATCTCGGGCACATGCACGGCAGGCAGCCCGACCAGCGCCTCCCCCTCGACCTCGGCCCCGCCCTCAACCCGGAACCCGTCACCCGACGCCGCCACGAGGACAGCGAACGTCACCTCACGCCCGTCAGGCAGCACGAACACGGTGCCGAGACGCATCCCGGCAGGCGGCACCACATAAGAGAAAGGACGGCCGCGGACGAACGGGTGATGTAACTCGGACAGGATCCCCGCCACCCGGCCCAGGGCCGCCAGCAGAGCTGCCGCGGCCCGGCTCTCGCCGTCCACCCCAGCAGCGTAGATCACCCACCCCTCCACCGCCAACAGAGGGGCGGTCCCGTCCGAGTGAGGGGACAGCCGAAGAGCAGGCCGAACTCAACACCACCCACACCTTTGCGAGAACCCCCGCGCCCGGGGTGTGGCGTACGAGTGAGGGGCGGACCGAAACGCCCTAGCGTCCGGGTGAGGGGTGTTCAGAGGGGTGGGTCGCTGGCCAGCCGGGCGTGCCGTTCGACGTCGTACCGGACCCCGTCGTAGTGGAGCCTGCCGCGCTCGATCCCCTCCGGGAGGAAGCCCGCTTTGACGGCCACCCGGCACGATGCCGGGTTGTCGACCCGGTGGCCCAGCTCCAGCCGGTGGAGGCCGCGCTCACCGAACGCCCACCGGGCCAGCTCAGCGGTGGCCGCCGCCGCGACACCGCGCCCCCGCATCTCGGGGACGGTCCAGTAGGACACCCAGCCGGTGTCGTGGTCGTCGATCCGGGTGACCGCCACGTTGCCGACGACCCGCCCGCCGAGGGTGACGGCGAAGGCGTGACCGGCGCCCTCCCAGGAGGCGATCCACCCGACCGCGTCGCGGTGGGTGACGACCGGCCAGGGGCTCTGCCGCCTGAGGTCGGGCGCCTGGAAGGCCCGGAACACGACGGGCGCATCGTCCTCCCGCCATGCTCTAAGTCTGATCTGTCCCATTAACGCCTATTTTATGAGCGGCCTCGAACGCAGTGACGAGCTGCTTCGGCGCGGTCAGGCACCACGCCTCGGCCGTCAGCTCGAACAGCTCATCGTGGTCGATCTTGTCGAGATGAACCACCACCCACCCGAACCGCCCCGCGGTGAACTGCTCCTCGAACACCTCGGGCCGCTCGGCCACCAGCGCCTTCTGCTCCTCGATCGTCGCCTTCAGCCCGACGGTCTCGGTGTCCTCCCACAGGTAGCCGAAGCCCTTGCCGCGCACCTTCAGCCCGACCCACCCGGGCCCGTCGCTCGTGCGCGCCTCCGGCAAGGCCGCCACCAGCTTCAGGAACTCCTCGACGCTCACACCCATGCCGCCTTGTGTAGCAAACCCATACGACAGTTCCTGTCGAAAAGGGCCGCACCCGGTCGTCAGCAGGGCGATACAAGCCTTCACAGAAAGGACGGGACCGTGGAGTTCCTGCCCATCGAGGCGGCCGGCGACGCGGTGACGGGGGCGACGACCGGCGTCGAGGTCCGTACGGTCGCCACCCCTGTAGAGGTGTACGACCTCGTCACGGACGTCGCCAGGATCGGCGAATGGAGCCCCGAGTGCACCGCCGCCGCCTGGATGAACGCGTCCGGCCCCGCCGCCGGCGCCCGCTTCGAGGCCCGCAACCACTACCCCGACGGCCAGGTCAGCCGCGTCACCTGCGTGGTCACCCGGGCGGCCCGCCCGCACACGTTCGCCTGGGACGTCCTCGACGGGACCGGCCGCCCCGGCTCACGCTGGAGCTACGAGATCACCCGCGACGCCCGGAGCACCGTGGTCCGCCACCGCTTCACCCACGGCCCGGGCGGCACCGGCCTGCGCGACGCCGCGGAGCAGAACCCGGACGGCGGCCCCGGCGCCGTCACCATGACCGCCGTGGCCCGCTCCGCCGGCGCCCCGAGCGGGTCGGTCTACCACCGGTTCCCCGGCCGTCCCGCCCTCCTGGCGGCGCTCTGGCTGCGTACGGTCGACCGCTTCCAGCAGGGCTTCCTCGCCGCGCTCGACACCGACCCGCCCTCGCAGGCGGCCCCGGCCGCCGCCCGCCATGTGATCGAGTGGTCCCGCGCCCATCCGCAGGAGGCCCGCATCCTGCTGTACGGGCCGGCCGACTTCGACCACCCGAACTGGCCCGAGCAGGCCCGCACCCGGCTGGCCACCGCGAACGACCGGGTCGCCGCCGCCCTGCGCGCCCTGGCCGCCCGCCTGGGCAGGAGTTCCCCGCACGACCTGGAGCGTCTGACCTTGGCGGCCATCGACATCCCCTACGCAACGGTCCGCCGCCACCAGTCGGCCGGCATCCCGCTGCCCGCCTACGCCGAGGACCTGGTGACCAGCTGCGCCATCGCAGTGGCAGGCTGAAGATCTAGAGAGACGTCGCTATTTCACTCGGAAGCTCGTCTGCCTAGAGTGATCGGCATGACCGCCACCAAGTCAGGCCGCTGGCCGTTACCGGTGACCGCCGCGTACGCCGGCCTGACGCCCCAGGCGGCGACCGGGCTGATCGGGGTGTGCCTCTACGGGCTCAGCGCGGCGGTGACCGTGACGAGCCTGGCGATATGGGCCTACCTCGCCGTGCCGGCGGCGATCACGGGTCTGACCGTCTGGTTCATGGTGCGCTATACGCGGCGCGAGCGGTGGGTCCGGTGGGGTGCGGTGGCGCTCCAGGTGGCCGAGGCCGCGGTTCGCCTGGTGGTGTGGTCGATCGATCCGGGGTTCGACGGCGACTGGCGTCCGGCGCTGAGCCTGCTCGTTCCCGCAGCCATCGCGGGCCTGCTTCTCATGCCCGCCGCCGCGCGCTGGTTCGACCGATAAGTCGACATATAAGTTGACTCGTGGTGGGGTGAAGTGAAACGGGTGTTTTGCCTGTTGTTAGTGATACTCGTGGTGCTACGGTAAGCGCCTGTTCCCGTTCGCTCTCTGTCACGAAGCGGTAACAGCAAGCCTCTGCTGCGCGGGGAGCAGCAGCACCGACCCCCCGAGGACCGCGGATGTCAGCAGACGTACCTCTTCAGCCGCAGCGCCGGCTCGCCCCGCGAGAGCTCACGGTCATCACCTCGCTGAGCACCTTGCTCGTGGTCGCCTGCCTCTGGCTCTGGGCGGTGTTCGCCACCCCGCCCGGCGCCCGGGGGGTGATGGCGGTCACCGGCGGGCTCTGCGCGATCCTGCTGACCGCCGCCGCCGGCATGATCGCGCACCACGTCGCCACCGGCCGCCGCCTGCGCGAACAGGCCAGAGCCGCCGCCGCCCGGGTCGCCCGGCTGGAACGTGAGATCGCCCGGGTGGCCGAGGACACCCTGCCCGCCCTGGGCCGCCAGGTGCGCGGCGGCGGATCCATCACCGACGCGCTCGCCCGGGTGCCGCAGCCACCCGACGCGCCACTCCAGCAACTGCTCAAGGCGACCGCGTACGAACTCGACGGGCTCGAACGCGAGCGGGCCATAGCGCACGCGTCGCGCTCGGCCACCGAGTCCGAGATCGTCAAGCTCACCCGCGACACGCTGCCCGAGCTGATCAAGCAGATCCACGAGGAGCGCAAGCCCGCCGCCGAGGCGCTCGCCGAGGTGCGGCAGCCCGTCCACGCCCCGCTGCGCGACCTGCTCGCCGAGATGGCCTGTCAGCTCGCCGAGGGCGACCGCAGGGGCGCCGCGGTGATGGCCGCCTGCGCCGGCGCCGCCGCCCGGGTGCAGGCCCAGGCCACCAGCCTGCTCGCCCGGCTGCGCGACCTGGAGGAGGAGTACGGCGACCAGGAGGAGGTCTTCGCCGACCTGCTCGACCTGGACCACCGCGTCTCCCAGCTGGGCCGGCTGGCCGACAACATCGCCCTGCTCAGCGGCGGCCGCTCCGGCCGCAGGTGGACCCGGCCGATCGTGATGGAGAGCATCCTGCGCGGCGCGATGGGCCGCATCAGCGCCTACCAGCGCGTCCGCGTCCACTCCGCCAGTTCGGCGGCCGTCGTCGGTTACGCGGCCGAAGGCGTCATGCACGCCCTGGCCGAGCTGATGGACAACGCCGCCACCTTCTCCGCGCACGGCACGGAGGTGCACGTGTACGTGGACGAGGAGGACGCCGGCATGGTGGTCACGATTGAGGACAGCGGCCTGGGCATGCGGCCCCGCGAGCGCCAGCACGCAGCCAAGCTCGTCTCCGAGCCGCTCGACCTGCGCACCCTGTCGGGCACCCGGCTGGGCCTGGCCGTGGTCGGCCGCCTGGTCGACAAGTACGGGCTCACGGTCAGCTTCCGGCCGTCGGCCCGGGGCGGCACCGGGGTCGTGATGCTGATCCCGCGCGTGCTCATCACCCAGCCCAAGACCGAGCCCGAGCCTCAGAACGTCATCGAGCAGCAGCCCCGCGCCGCCCTGGTGGCCGCGACCGTACCCGCCCAGGCGGCACCCGGCTCCGGCGAGGAGCCGTCGGAGGAGTCGCTGCCCCGGCGGCGGCGCGGGCAGACGCTCGCCCAGGCAGCCAGGTCACGACCGGCGGCCGCGGTCAAGCCGCCGCGCGACGGGCGCGAGGCCGCGGCCAGGTTCGCGGCGTTCCGTCAGGCGAGCGGCCGCGGACGCGGCGCCGATCCGGCCCCCGGCGACTCCTAGAGCCCGGGGCTGTGACCACCGCACCCACTTGGATCTCAGATAGGAGGCAGGGGCCGCCCCCGGGCGGACGCCCCGCGTTTCGATGAGCACAATCGACGCATCGCGTTCCACGGATCGCACCATCGACGGGCTGCTGGAAGGCCTCAAGGACCGGACCCCCGGCGTCAGGCACGTCCTGGTGCTGACCAGGGACGGGCTCAAGATGAGCTACAGCAGCGGGCTCTCCAGGGACAAGGCCGACCAGCTCGCGGCCCTGGCCGCCGGGATCCAGAGCCTGTCGCTGAGCGCCTCCGCCGAGTTCGGCGACGCGCTGGGAGCCGGGCAGGCGATGATGGAGTTCGCCGGCGGCCTGCTGCTCATCGTGCCCGCGGGAGAGGGCGCCCACCTGGCGGTGGTCGCCGAGGAGGACGGCGAGGTCGGGCTGATCGCGCACAACATGAACGAGCTGGTCGAACAGATCGGCGTCTACCTCACCGCCGCGCCGAGATCGGCCGAGAGCGGACAGGCATGAGCCGACGCCCGATCGACCGGGAGAGCCCGGACCGCCTCTACACGGTCACCGGGGGCCGCACCCGCGCCGACGAGACCGTGTTCGACTCGGTCTCGCTCATCGTCAGCGAGTGCGACCCCGTCCCCGGCATGCAGTCGGAGCACGTGAAGATCCTTCAGATCGCGCGCCGCCCGACGGCCGTGGTGGAGATCTCCGCGGAGCTGCGGCTGCCGGTCAGCGTGGTGAAGATCCTGCTGCGCGACCTGCTCGACACGGGACGCATCACCGTACGCCACCCGACCGCGCTCGCCGACGCGGGCCAGCCCGCTCCCGAGATCCTGAGGCAGGTGCTCGTTGCGCTCAACAACCTCTGACACGGCCTCGCTGCCGCTCTCCACCGCGGACGCGATGAAGATCGTGATCGTGGGCGGGTTCGGCGTCGGCAAGACCACCATGGTCGGCGCGGTGAGCGAGATCCGCCCGCTGAGCACCGAGGAGGTGATGACCGAGGCGAGCGTGGGCATCGACGACCCGAGCCGGGTCCGCGACAAGACCACCACCACGGTGGCCTTCGACTTCGGGCGCATCACAGTCAGCGACAGCTCGGTGCTCTACCTGTTCGGGGCGCCCGGGCAGGAGCGGTTCTGGTTCGTCTGGGACCAGCTGTTCGCCGGGAGCCTGGGGGCGGTCGTGCTGGTCGACACCCGCCGCCTGGAGGACTCGTTCTACTCGATCGACCGGCTCGAACACCACAACATGCCGTTCGTCGTGGCGGTCAACCGCTTCTCGGAGGGCGGCCCGTCGCTGGACGCCGTGCGGACGGCGCTGGACCTGTCGCCCGGCATCCCGCTCGTCGACTGCGACGCGCGGGAGCGGCAGTCGTGCAAGCACGTGCTGATCACGCTCGTCGAGCATCTCACCCGTCTGTACGAGCGGACCCCCGTCTGAGAGGGCACACCGTGACCCATCCCGAGCACGCCGTCCGGCTCTACGAACCGGAGGCCCTGGACGACCCGGCCGCGTTCCTGGAGAAACTGCGCGGCGAGCACGGCCCGGTCGTGCCGGTGCTCCTCGACGGCGACCTGCCGGCCTGGATCGTCCTCGGCTACCGCGAGCTGCACTACGTGGCCAGCCAGCCGCGGCTGTTCGGCCGCGACCCCCGGCGCTGGAACCAGGCCGACCAGGTGCCGCCCGACTGGCCGGCCCGCCCCCACGTCACCTTCCTGCCGTCGGTGGTGTTCACCGAGGGCGAGGAGCGGTCGCGGCGCGCCGGGGCGATCGGCGACGCGCTGGACGAGGTCGACCGCGTCGAGCTGGCCCAGCTCTGCGAGAAGGTGGCCGACTCCGCCATCGACCTGTTCTCCGGCGGCGGCGAGGCCGACCTGATCTCCCAGTACGCCCAGCTGATGCCCTCCCAGGTCATCGCCCGGCTGTTCGGGCTGCCGGAGCCGGACGTCACGACCCTGCTCCACGCCATCTTCCGGGCCATGACCGACCCGCCGAACCGCGCCCAGGCGGAGCACGAGATCGCCGAGATGATGGGCGGCCTGGTCGCAGGCAAGCGCGCCCGCCCCGGCCGGGACCTCGCCTCCCACCTGGTGACCCACGACGCCCGGCTCGACGACCCGGAGGTCATCTACGACATGCTGTCGCTGCTGGTCGCCTCCCAGGACAACTGCGCGGGCTGGATCGGCAACACGCTGCGGCTGATGCTCATCGACGACCACTTCCAGATGGACCTGCAAGGCGGCCGGACCAGCGTCACCGAGGCGCTCAACCACGTGCTCTGGAAGGACCCGCCGACCCAGAACCTGCCGTCGCGCTTCGCCACCCAGGACTGCGAGCTGGGCGGCCACCGCATCAGGAAGGGCGACCTGATCATCATCAGCCTGATCGCCGCGAACGCCGACCCCCAGGTGCGGCAGGGCGTCTCCGTCGCCAACCGGGCCCACCTGGCCTTCGGGCACGGCGAGTACGGCTGCCCCTTCCCCGCCCCCGAACTCGCGGAGATCATCACCAAGACGGCCGTCGAAGTCCTCCTGGACCGGCTCCCCGACGTGCACCTGACCGTGCCGCCGGAGGAGCTGCGGTGGCGCCGCAACATCTGGAATCGCATGCTGGAGGCCCTCCCGGTGGCCTTCACCCCGGCAATGAGCAGGTGATCCCGCCGATGAAGCACTCCGACGCCTACCCCGAGCACGCCGGCGCCGTGCGCCTGTACGGGCCGGAGGCCGTCGAGGACCCGGCCGCGTTCTTCGAGGAGCTGCGGCGCAAGCACGGCCCGGTCGTGCCCGTGCTGCTCGACGCCGACCTGCCCGCCTGGCTCGTGCTCGGCTACCGCGAGCTGCACCACGTCACCGGCGAGGCCCGGCTGTTCGGCCGCGACCCCCGGCGCTGGAACCTGCTGGATTACATGCCGCCCGACTGGCCGTCGCTCCCGTACGTGCTCTACCAGCCGTCCCTGGTGTGCAGCGAGGGCGAGGAACGGTCACGGCGCGCCGGAGCCATCGGCGACGCGCTGGACGGGATCGACCGCATCGAGCTCACCCACCTCTGCGAGAAGATCGCCGACCGGACCGTGGACGCCTTCTGCGGCGACGGCGCGGCCGACCTGATCGCGCAGTACGCCCAGCGCATCCCCGGCGAGGTCGTCTCCCGCCAGTTCGGCCTGTCGGAGTCGGACGCCCCCGCCCTCATCACCGACATCCTCCTCATCATGGACGGCGGCGAGAAGGCCATCGCCGCCGAACGCCGCACCACCGAGGCGATGGTCCGGCTCGTCACCGGCAAACGCGCCCGCCCCGGCCACGACCTCACCTCCCGCCTGCTGGCCCACCCCGCCGCCTACACCGACGAGGACGCCATCCGGGACATGGTCTCCCTGGTGATCGCCGCCCACGGCAGCACCGCCAACTGGATCGGCAACACCCTCCGCCTGATGCTCGTCGACGACCACTTCCAGATGGACCTCCAAGGCGGCCGGAGCAGCGTCGGCGAAGCGCTCAACCACGTCCTCTGGAAGGACCCGCCCGTCCAGAGCGTCCCCACCCGCTTCGCCACCCAGGACAGCGAACTCGCCGGCCACCGCATCCACCGCGGCGACATGATCGTGCTCGGCTTCGCCGCCGCCAACGCCGACCCCCAGGTCCAGCAGGGCTACACCGCGGCCAACCGCGCCCACATGGCCTTCGGCCACGGCGAGTACGGCTGCCCGTTCCCCGCCCCCGAACTGGCCGAGGTCATCGCCAAAACCGCCGTCGAAGTCCTCCTTGACCGCCTCCCGGACGTCCACCTGGCGGTCCCCCCCGCCGACCTCCGCTGGCGCCGCACCCTCTGGATCCGCGCCCTGGAGTCCCTCCCGGTCGCCTTCACCCCGGTCACCCACCGCCGCTGAGAGCGACCCGTACAGAAAAGATCACGGCGGCCTACTCATCCGGCACCAGAGCGCCGCCCGCTGAGGATGTACGCGCTAGTCCCACCCGCCCAGCAGCCGCAAGCCAGGTCGGGGACGAGGTCTTCCGCTTCGTCCACGTCCTCGTACGTCAGATTTCGTGAGGTGCGTGCCGGAGGGAACCAGCCCGGCTTCATTCGGTTGAGAAGCCGGCGCGGGACCTCAGCCGGTGGAAGATCTCGCCGAGCTGAGTTACCTCGTCCGCGGTGAGCGCGTCGAAGACCAGCTTTCGTACGGTGCGGACATGACCGGGTGCGGCGCGTTCGATGGCCGCCTGCCCGGTTTCGGTGATGCGGACGTACGCGCCACGGCCGTCGTCGGGACACCCCCGTCGACACACCAGGTCCCGCTTCTCCATCCGCGCGACGTGGTGTGACACCCGGCTGCGTTCCCACTGCAAGGCCGCCGCCAGGTCGGACACCCGGATTCGCCCTTCGGGGGACTCGCTCAGTACGACGAGCACCTGGTAGTCGGGGTTGGACAGCCCGGCGTCGGCCTGCATCTCGCGGTTGAGCGTTGCCAGCAGTTCGGCGTTGAGCCACATCCACTGCCGCCACATGTGCTGCTCGTCATCGTTCAGCCACGGGATGTCGTTCGTCACAGCCATACGGGCAGTCTAGCAGGAATAGTTGACACATCACATAGGTGTCGTATCAAATAGGTGACGCGTCACCAATGTGGCGGCGCTTACCGATCTCAGGAGTACCTACGTGACAAGCACCGCAACGACGACCGCCCTGTCCGACCTGGCCGGCGACTACGTCCTCGACGTCGCCCACACCCGGATCGGCTTCGTCGCCCGGCACGCGCTGGTGACCAAGGTCCGCGGCCAGTTCAACGAGTTCGAGGGCGGCGTGAGCATCAACGCGGAGGACCACAGCAAGACCACCGCGTACGTCGCCATCGACGTCGCGAGCATCGACACCCGCAACGCGCAGCGCGACGAGCACCTGCGCAGCAGCGACTTCCTGGCGATGGACCGGTTCCCGCAGATCACCTTCGTCTCCACCGGAGTCCGCGTCACGAGCGAGCAGACGGTGGAACTGACCGGCGACCTCACCATCAGGGGCATCACCGACTCCATCACCGTGCCGTTCGAATTCCAGGGCGGGGTCCTCGATACGTTCGGCAACCACCGCATCGGCTTCGAAGGCTCTGCCGTCATC
This sequence comes from Nonomuraea sp. NPDC049649, assembly GCF_040675175.1. Taxonomy (NCBI): domain Bacteria; kingdom Bacillati; phylum Actinomycetota; class Actinomycetes; order Streptosporangiales; family Streptosporangiaceae; genus Nonomuraea; species Nonomuraea sp. NPDC049649. The sequence goes on along the minus strand of NZ_JBFAOH010000018.1, from coordinate 90,590 downwards.
AACCGCAGGGACTACGGGATCACCTGGAACGGCCTCCTGGAGACCGGCGGCGCCCTGGTCAGCGACAAGATCGCGCTGGAGTTCGAGCTCGCCGCGATCAAGCCGGGACAGGTCGAGGGCTGAAATCGCCGTTCGGGCCTACGACATTCCTCATCTTTCGTCGGAGGAGGACGGAAATGACAGATTTATTCGAAGTTGGAATCATCACCTTCGGCGAGATCAGCCCCGATCTCACGACTGGCAAGGTGATGTCGCAACGCGACCGCATGGCCGAGATCGTGGAGCAGGCGGTCGTCGCCGACGAAGCCGGCCTGGATGTCTACGCTGTCGGTGAGCATCACCGATCCGACTTCGTCGCCTCGGCTCCGCCGGTCATCTTGGCCGCGGTGGCCGCCCGGACCAAACGCATCCGCCTGACCAGCGGGGTGACCGTGCTGGGCTCGGAAGACCCGGTCCGGGTCTTCCAGAACTTCGCGACGCTCGATCTGCTCTCCGACGGCCGGGCCGAGATCATCGCCGGCCGGGGTTCCTTCAGCGAGTCGTTCCCGTTGTTCGGCTACGACGTCGCCGACTACGCCGACCTCTACCGGGAGAAACTGAACGCCCTTCTCTCGATCCGCGACAGCAATCCCGGGGTTTGGGGTGGCGGGCCGCACACCCGTGACCTCACCGGGCTCGACATCGCTCCCCGGCCCGTCGGCGAGTTGCCGATCTGGATCGGCAGCGGAGGCACTCCCGCCTCCGCCACCCGTGCGGGCCTGATGGGCCTGCCCCTGGCGCTCGGCCTGCTGCTCGGGCCGGTCGGTCAGTTCGCCCACGGGGTGGCGAAGTACTACGAGGCGTTCGAGGCCGCCGGCCATCCGGTGGCGAACGCGCGGGTCGGCATCACCGCGCACGGCTATGTCGGCCCGACGAGCCAGGGGGCCCGCGACACGATGTATCCGTACTTCAAGGTGGGTATGCGCGAGAACAACCACCAGCGCGGAGCCGGGTTCGACCTGCCGCGGCGCGCTTTCGACGCGCAGGCGACGCCGGGCGGAGGACTGCTCGTGGGAAGCCCACAGGAAGTCATCGACAAATTGATGACCTACCACGAGCTCTACGGAACGACCCGAGCCCTCTTCCATCTCGGCTACGGGCACATGCCGCAGCGCGACCACCTTGCCGCCATCGAACTCCTCGGCACCGAGGTCGCGCCGGTGCTGCGGCGCGAACTGTCCCAGAGTGTCCGGAGGTCGGCATGAGCCGCGCCCTGAACGTCGTCGTCGTCAACGGCAGTCCGAACGAGCGATCCAAGACCATGGGTCTCGCCGGGCTCGTCACGTCCCGGCTCAGCGAGTACGTGCCGATCGAACTCCATCAGATCGACGTCTACCGGCTCGGGCGGAGCTTCACCGGAGCCACCGCGCGCGAGGACGTCTCGCCCGAGGTCGAACAGCAGATTCGGCTGGCCGAGGAAGCCGACCTGATCGTCGCGGCGACACCGGTGTTCCGCGCCTCGTACTCCGGAATGTTCAAGCACTTCTTCGACCTGGTCGAGCAGTACGCCCTCGCCAACAAACCCGTCATCCTGGTGGCCACCGGCGGAAGCGATCGGCACGCGCTCGTCATCGAGCACGCGCTCCGGCCGCTTTTCGGCTTCTTCCAGGCCGCGACCGCGCCGGTCGGCTTCTACGCCAACGCGGGCGACTTCGACGGCACCCTGGTCCTGAACGGCGAGGTGTACAGCCGCGTCGAAATGGGCCTGAACGACATCCTGCCGCAACTTAAGGCGCTGGCCGATCGCGAAGAAGTCGCCGGAGTCTGATCGCGGAGGCGGCTGTGTCCCCGCCGCACCCGGCGCATCAAATCCAGAAGGCCGGGGTTCCGCGCTGGATCCCCTCGGACTTCTCCCTCGCGATGGACCGGCTCGACTACGGCGACAACGAGGTCGTCGACCTGCGCAAAAAGGCCGGCGATCTCACCCGCGGCAGCACCGTGGCATCCACGCCGATCCTCATCGGCGCCTTCCTCGAGGTGCTGAACATGCCCTGGTACAAGTGGATCGACTGGGAGTCCGGCGTCTTCAGCTACTGGGGTGACGGCGATCAGCCCGTCGACTTCACCACCTACGGCGACACCGCCGAATGGACCGCCGAAGTAGCCCTCGACCCCTCGACCGCCGGACGCACCGTGCGGGTCGTCGGCGAGGTGCTGACGCTGAAGGAACTGCACCAGGCCATGGAGCGCGGCTCCGGGCGGCGGCTTGAGGCACGGTGCCTCGGCAGCACGGACGACCTCAGCGCCGAGATCGAACGCCTCAAGGCGGTGGCCACCGACCCGTTCGAGTACATCCTCCTGCAGTACACCCTGGCCATGGTCACCGGGAAGGGGAAGCTCGACCCGCTCGACAACCACCGCTACCCCGACGTCACGCCGACCAGCGCCGAACAGTTCTTCCGGCAGGCCACGAGCTGACACTCACCCGGGTGCACGGACGACCTGCGCGCGTGACTGTCGGTAGAGATCCAGGAGCCGGGGCGGTCCTTTCCGGACACGATCGCCCCGGCCTGGAACGTCCTCGACTACCGGCGGGCCTCCGCGGGCGTCGTGAGTTGCCGCGCGAAGATCGCCCCTGCTTCGCCGATCACTCCCGTTCCAGTGGCTGGTCCACCACGGCGAGAACTTCCGGAAGGACAGGTTCCTGGAGGGCGTGGACGGCGTCCGCCTGCCGTTCGGGCACGTCGTGGTGATGCTGGGCATGCTCAAACCCAGCGTCGACGGTGAACGCCTCGACATCTTTCACCCGCGAAATAGACACCGTCACCGACACTCCGGCGACCAGGGTGGTGCAGGACCTGCGCCTGACCAAGAACGCGGTCGGCCTCCTGCTGCTCACCCCGCATCAAGGGGGCTATGGGCGCGCGTCCAGTTGCTGGATCCACCGCCGTACGGCCGCGTCGACCTCCTCGCGAGCGTAGCCGCGCAGGACGATGTCGAACTGTGCCCCGTCGAGGTCGTCGCGGAGCTCCTTGATCGGCTCGTCCTCACCGGCGAGCGCCCGCTGGACCCGCTCGGCCAGCTGGTCGACCTGGTGGCGGTAGTAGCCGCGTAAGCGGACTGTGAAGTGCGTCACCACCCCATGATCGCAGATGGGCCCCCAACGTGGGGGTCCCGTACGTGGGGGTCCCGTACGTGAGGGTGCCCGTACGTGAGGGTGCTCTCGTACGATGAAGCACGTGATCGGCGTGGTCCGCTCCCTCTGGCATGAACCCCGTCCCCCGGATCCGCCGAGGCGGGTGTGGCGCGACTGGGCGCTCGTGGGGGTGCTGGTGCCGGTCGCGGTGCTCGAAGGGGTGCGGGGGGCGGATCTGCCGTCGGTGCTGCTCACTCTCGGGCTGATCCCCACGCTGCTGTGGCGGCGCACCCGGCCGCTGCTCATGCTCGTGATCGCGTTCGGCGCGACGTCCCTGGCGACGCGCTCTGAGCGGTCGGCTTGGATGAGCCGTATGGACCGCCAGCAGATCAGCCACCTCGCCCACCGCGACCACCCCATCGCCGCACCGGTCTCCGGCGCGCACGTGACCCGGCTGCTGCGCCGCGCCCGGCTGCCCGAGGGGGCTCGCATCCTCGACCTGGGCTGCGGCGAGGCGGCCTGGACCCTGCGCGCGCTGGCGCTCTACGAGGACGCGACCGCCGACGGCGTCGACATCTCCGCCGAGGCGCTCAGGGCGGCCGAGGAGCACGCCGACCGCCAGGGCCTCTGGGAACGCATCCGGCTGCACGAGAAACCGGCCGCCGACTTCCCGGTGGCGGAGACGTACGACCTGGTGCTCTGCGTCGGGGCGACGCACGCGTTCGGCGGGCTCCGGGCCACCGCCGAGCACGTCCGCCGCTACCTGAAGCCGAACGGGCTGGCGCTCATCGGCGAGGGGTTCTGGGAACGCGAGCCGACCCCGGACGCGCTCACCCGGCTCGGCGCCTCCCCGTCGGACTTCTTCGACCTGCCCGGCACCGTCGCCCTGGCTGAATCGTGCGGTTTCGACACCGTCTACGCCTACACCAGCGACCTGTCCGAATGGGATGACTACGAGTGGTCCTGGACGGGGACGCTGCTGCGCTGGGCCAACGAGCACCCCGGCCCGGACGCCGACACCGTCCGCGCGGCCGCCCGCGAGCACCGCGACATGTGGCTGCACGGCTACCGCGGCGTCCTGGGCTTCGTCACCCTCCTGCTCCAGCGTCAGGGCTCTTCTCAGTAGCGCTCCACGACCGGTACGCCTGCCTGTTCGAGGCGTGCCAGCCGCATGGCGGCGTCGACACACTTATCCGAGCAGCTTCAGGTGCGCGGAGAGCGCGCGGAGGAAGTCCGGCGCGTCGAAGATCTTCCCGGCGGAGGCGACGCCGGTGGTCGCGGTCCGGCCGGTCAGGACGCGCCGCACCGCCTCGACCACGAGCGGCGCGCTGACGGCGTAGATGTCCCGTCCGCTCGCCGCCGCCCGCCGTTCCTCGCCGCCGGATCGTACGACGACGTCCACGAGGAACGTCTGCCCGGACCCCGCGACCGGCGCCGGCGTGTCCGGCGCGGCCAGGTCTTGCGCCGCCTCGACCGTCATGTACGAGCGGACCTCCGGGATGGGCAGATGGCTGGGGATCGTGACGACGTCGGCCATCGTGAACTCGGCGATGACCTCCCGGGGACCCATCGGCTCGGGGAAGGGCCAGCGCAGGGTCGGCGGCTCGTCGTCGTGGTAGGCCAGCTCGCCCTTGGTGAAGCGGACCCGCCGGCCGTTCCGCCGCTCCCCCGAGACCTGACCTGCCATGCGGGTGCCGGGCGTGGGATGCCAACTACTCAGCCCGTAGGCGACGTGCGCCTCGTCGGCCGCCGTCCAGTCGCCCATAGCCGTGGTGGCCAGCAGGTCGGCCAGGCCGCCGAAGAACGCCATCGCCGGGACGACCGCGACCCCGGCCTCGCGCGCCCGGTCCGCGAAGCGCGCGAACGTGTCGGCGTTCGCCTCGATCTCGGCCGCCACGTCCACATACGGGATCCCGGCTCTCAGCGCCGCCTCGATCACCGGCCCCGCCGTCGTCGCGAACGGCCCGGCACAGTTGATCACCGCCGCCGCGCCGGCCATCGCCCGATCGAGCGCCCCCGGGTCGTCCACCGGCGCCGGGCGGACCTCCGTCCCCAGTGCCTTGAGCCTGCCCTCGTCCCGGCCCGACAGGATCGGGACGAAGCCCTGCCGCCGCAGCTCCGTCACCACGAACCGGCCGGTGTGCCCGTTCGCGCCGTACACCATCACAGTCTCTTCCACGGGGAACATGCTGGCGGCGGCGACTCCGCGGCACGAGTGTCGGAAAGGCCATCATGCGCGCAATTTCGGACAGCGCGCGGTCGGCTACTCTCACCCCATGCCCCCAGCCTCGATCCCGAGCCCATCCCAGGCGGTCTGGCATCTCGGGTTCATCCCGATCCGGGCCTACGCGCTCTGCTTCGTCGTCGCGATCCTCTTCGCCATCTGGCTCAGCGAGCGCCGCTGGCAGGCCCGCGGCGGCGAGAAAGGCACGATCGGCGACATCGCCGTCCCCGGCGTGCTCTTCGGCCTGGTCGGCGCGCGCGTCTACCACGTCATGACCGACTGGCAGACCTACTTCGGCCCGCGCGCGATCAAAGAGCCCTACCAGGCGCTGTTCATCTGGGAAGGCGGGCTCAGCATCTGGGGCGCGGTCGCCCTGGGCGGCGTCGGCGTCTGGTGGGCCTGCCGCCGCCGCGGCCTGTCGCTGAGCGCCGTCGCCGACACGGTCGCGCCCGGCCTCGCCTTCGGGCAGGCGATCGCGCGCTGGGGGAACTGGTTCAACCAGGAACTGTACGGCTCGCCCACCACGCTGCCGTGGGGCCTGGAGATCGACCCGGCACATGGCGGCGAGCCCGGCGTCCTCTACCACCCGACCTTTCTGTACGAGTCGCTGTGGACCACGGCGCTCGGCTTCGCCCTTCTCCTGGTGGGCCGGCGATCCGCTCTGGAGCACGGCCGCCTCTTCGCCCTCTATGTCGCGGGTTACACGCTCGGCCGCTTCTGGATCGAAGGACTGCGCATCGACCCGGTGGGCGGCGTGGACCACGCGGTGACCCTCCTGGGCCTGCGCATCAACCAGTGGACCTCGATCGTCCTCTTCCTCGGTGCCCTCGCTTATTTGTGGATGACTCGTACGAAGACCACCGAACCCTCCGCCGACCGAGCAAGCAGTCCGTCGTAAGTCGTCCACCCCGCGAACCAATCAGCGCACCTCAGCGTCCCACCTACCGCTCGTGTTCAAGCGGATCCGGAGAGGAAGCGTTGATGGCCAAGAACAAGGCGGCTGCTCGCGATCAGGCGAAGGGCTGCGGTTGCCTCGCAGCCGTCTTCCTCGTCCTGGTCAGCTGCGGCGCCCTCCTCTCCGGGAACGATCCAAAACCTCCCGCCGCCTCCCACCCGGCCCCCTCACTGACGCACACCCCTTCCTGGACTCCGGAGCCCGTGCAGGATCTCGACAAAGCCGGCGACGTCGTACCGAAGACCCGTAACCTCTACGCCGACGTGGGACGCAGCCCGAATACGCACAACCGCGACACCGCCGAGCAACGGACGCACAAGCGCAAGCCCACCCAGGAGCGCCGCCGTCCGAAGACACGCGACCGCGGCACCTCCCAGAAACGCCATCACCCGAAACCCACCCGCAAGCCCCGGCCAGAACCGGCCCCCCTCGCCCGCGCACACCCGGGCGGCTTCTGCGGGACACCCGGCGCGGTCGGCATCGCATCCAACGGCCGCACCTACACCTGCCTCGGCGGCCACTGGCGCCGCTGACCAGACGTGACTCATGCAGAGATGACCGGCGACCCACGTGGACTCCCAACGGAGACAAACGCGTACTATCGTGATTCCTATGGAAAACCGCCCCTCGCCAAGGGACTCCCAGCTGTCGCATCTGCGCGCCTCCGACAGCAACCGGGAACAGATCGCCGCCGTGCTCGGTGAAGCGATGAGCACCGGCCAGCTGAGCCACGAGGAGTACTCCGAACGCCTCGACAAGCTCTACCAGGCCAAGACCGTGGGAGAACTCCAGCTCCTCACCCACGACCTCCAGGTCGACCAGCGCCCGGCGGCGGCCAACCTGATCACGCCGGCCACGAGCTCCGAGCCGGACAACGTCATCGCCGTCTTCGGCGGCACCGAGCGCAAGGGCCGCTGGCGCGTGCGGCGCCTGACCAGGGCGTTCGCCATGTTCGGCGGCATGCGCTTCGACCTGAGCGACGCCGAGTTCGAGGCGAAGGAGGTCGAGATCAAGGTCACCGCCATCTTCGGCGGGGCCGAGATCGTCGTCCCGGAGGGGATGGAGGTGCGGAGCAAGGGCGTCGGCATCTTCGGCGGCTTCGACGTCCACGGCAGCGCGAACCCCGACCCCTCGGCGCCGGTACTCGTGGTGAAGGGCCTCGCCCTGTTCGGCGGGGTGAGCGGCAAGCCTCGCCGCTGACCTATTCGAAGGAGTGGAGCGCCAAGCTCTACTCCTCGATGAGGATGCCCAGCGCGCCGGCCAGCGCGAACCCCAGTCCCTGCACGTTCCGGCTGCTGACGATCGCGCCCCTGAGACTGGCGACACCACCGATCCCCAGCAGCACGCAGTCGGAGAAGTACGCGCCGTCCAGTTGCGCCTGGGGCAGGCCACACCGGTGCCGCCGATGCCGCAACAAGGTACTGCTGGTGGTAGCGCTTCACTTCGCGCTACAGAACCAGCCTGGGAGGACTTCAGCCGGCTCGAAGAGCAGCGACCGCTTCGACGAGGCCCGCCGCCTCCAAAGCGTCGAGCACGTCATCAACGGTCTCCGGCGGCTGGTCCGCGAGTCCGCGATCTGCTGCACACAAGCCCAAACGACCCTTCCGTCCAGGTCGATTTGGTCCAGCACGAAGTCGTCGGGCGACTTCACCTCGATATCCCATGGAGCTAAGTAGTCAGCAGGGAAGTCCTTGAGATTCGATGTAACGATCACCCCCGCGCCCACCTTGATCGCCGCAGCCAGCACATGCCGATCATCGGCGTCGGGAAGCTTCAACCCTTCGATCAGTGGCTCGTACCCCTCGACGAGGCAGTCTCGGACAGCGGAGTTCATCAGGCAGCGGAGCCTGCCGAGCTTCTCCGCAGGAATGTCGGGCCGGTTGGCGGCAAGGTTGCGCTGCATCTCGTCAAGGATTCTGTTGGTCCACCTGGCTTGCACGCGTCCCGTCATGGCGAGGCGAATGAGCAGGTCACGCACCGTGTTGCCGTACAGCACGTTCGCGTCGTAGACCACGACGAATGTCATGGCTCAGATGCCCAGCTCTTGCCCCAGCGCGGCGAGTTCGTCGGCCGCGGTCCGGCGCTTGGCGTCGTCGCGACGCTTGTACTCCTGAAGATCCTCGTACCTGATTCGGCGGTGCTTGCCAATCAACCGGAAGGGGATTTCTCCCGCCTCCAGAAGTTTGATCACGTACGGGCGTGAGACGTTCAGCATGTCCGCCGCTTGCTGTGTCGTCAGCTCAGCATGTGACGGAATCACCGTGACTCCGCGCCCTTCGGCTGCTTGGGCGAGGATGAAGGCGAGCAGACTCACGGCTTCGCGAGGCAGGATCAACGGATCCTCACTACCGTGTTCTCCGGCGACCCGGACGGTCGGCTGCTCGGGATACCGCATGAGGTAATCCTTGATCCGGCGTACCGCGCGACCGGCTACCTGGGCGTCGATGCTCCCCGGCTGAACTCGCTTGGCCTGCACGTCATTCATGACGTCACCCCCTCTTCGCAGTATCCGCAACAGGCGAAATAAACGCAAGCAAAATCGCTAGCGGCTTACGGCGCACACGGCCGTCAACAGGACCATGGGCGTGCTGCTGCCCTAAGGCCCTGATGGGCGAAGAAGGCGTGGATCTCCGCAAGGCCGTCACAGACAGGGGCTGCCGACCGGGCGAAGACACCCGGTCGCTCGTTCAAGCGCGCCAGGAGGACACGCCTTGGGTCAGCATGCCGTGCCCTTTGGCGCGCTCTGGGTCTTAATCGACACCGCCAGACCAGGCGATCAGGGGGCCCCCGCAGGTTTACGCCTCGCCGGAGGTCAGGCCCACCGGGCAGGCCACGCCAGTACCGCCGATGCCGCAATACCCATCAGGCACCTTGAAAAGGTACTGCTGGTGATATTCCTCAGCGAAGTAGAACGGCTTGGCCTCCGCCAGCTCCGTCGTGATAGCCCCGTACCCCGCCTCAGCGAGCACCTTCTCGTACGCGTCCCGTGACGCCTCCGCCGCCGCCCGCTGCTCCGGCGTGTGGTAGTAGATCGCCGAGCGGTACTGGGTGCCGACGTCGTTGCCCTGGCGCATGCCCTGGGTGGGGTCGTGGGCCTCCCAGAAGACCTTGAGTAGCTGCTCGTACGAGATGTCGGCCGGGTTGTAGACGACCCGGACGACCTCGGTGTGGCCGGTGCGGCCGGAGCAGACCTCTTCGTAGGTGGGGTTGGGCGTGTAGCCGCCCTGGTAGCCGGCGGCGGTGCTGTAGACGCCGGGGGTCTGCCAGAACTTGCGCTCGGCGCCCCAGAAGCAGCCGAGCCCGAAGTCGGCGATCTCGTAGCCGTCGGGGTAGGGCGGGGCGAGGGGGGCGTCGAGGACCGCGTGGCGGGCCGGGACGGGCATCGGGTCGGGGCGGCCCGGCAGGGCCTCCTCGGGTGTGACCATGGTCGTCTTGGTTCCGAACAGCCAGCCCATCTGGAGCACCTCCACAGTCCACTGTACAGCCGCGTCAACGGTTAACCATCTCTACATATTTCCGATTAGGACTGAGCATTTGTGCTCAAAGGTGCTGATGCCGGAGGATGGGGTTCATGCCTGAACTACGGCGCGGTGTGGTCTACGGCGTGGCCGCGTACGCCATGTGGGGCCTGTTCCCCCTCTACTGGCCGCTCCTCAAGCCCTCCGGGGCCGTCGAGATCCTGGCCCACCGGATGGTGTGGTCCCTGCTCACCGTCGTCGCGGTGCTCGCCCTGAGACGGCACTGGTCGTGGGTGCGGGAGCTGGCCGGTCAGCCGCGCAAGCTCGCCCTGCTGACCCTGGCCGCCGTGGTCATCACGGCCAACTGGGGGACCTACATCTACGCGGTGAACACCGGTCACGTGGTGGAGGCCGCGCTCGGGTACTTCATCAACCCGCTGGTGAGCGTCGTGTTCGGGGTGCTGCTGCTCCGGGAGCGGCTGCGGCCGCTGCAGTGGACGGCGGTGGGCTTCGGCACGCTGGCCGTGATCGTGCTGACCGCCGACTACGGCCGGCCGCCGTATCTGGCGCTGGTGCTCGCCGTCTCGTTCGGTCTGTACGGTCTGATCAAGAAGCAGGCGAACGTGGGAGCGGCCGAGAGTCTGACGGTGGAGACGCTGGTGCTGCTGCTGCCCGCGCTCGCGTACGTCGGGTTCCTGGAGGCCGGAGGGCAGGGGACGTTCGGTCACCTGGGCGGCTGGCATGTGGCGCTGATGGTCGGCGCCGGCGTGATCACGGCGGTGCCGCTGCTGTTCTTCACCGCCTCCGCGATCCGGGTGCCGCTGAGCACGATCGGGGTGCTGCAGTACATCGCGCCGGTGCTGCAGTTCCTGTGCGGGGTGCTGATCGTGAAGGAGACGATGCCGCCGAGCCGGTGGCTGGGGTTCGGCATCGTCTGGCTGGCGCTGGTCGTCTTCACGTACGACAGCCTGCGGGCGGCGCGGGCCGCCCGCGTCAGCCGATCAGCCAGACCGCTCGACCACGTAGTCACATAGCGTCAAAAACGCGGCCCTGGCCGGGATGTCGGGGAGGCCGGAGATGTCGGCCCGGGCCCGGTCGACCCAGGCGTCCAGGTCGCCTCTGGCCCGTTCCATCGCGGGGTGGGCCCGCAGCAGCGTCAGCGCCTCGTCGAGGTTCTCCTCCGCCACCGGCCCGGCGAGCAGCTTCCCGAGCCGGGACGCCGGGTCGTCGGCCAGCACGTAGAGCACCGGCAGGGTCTTGACGCCCTCGCGCAGGTCGGTGCCGGGCGTCTTGCCCGACTGCCGGGCCGAGGAGGCGACGTCCAGCAGGTCGTCGCCGAGCTGCCAGGCCACGCCGATGGCCTCGCAGGCGCGGCTGAGCCGCTCCTCGACGTCGGCGGGCGCGCCCGACAGCAGCGCGCCGAACCGCCCGGCCGCCGCGATCAGCGAGCCGGTCTTGTCGGCGAGCACGTTGAGGTAGTGGGCGATCGGGTCGTCGCCGGCGCGCGGCCCGATCGTCTCGCGGATCTGCCCCTGCACCAGGCGGGAGAACGTCTGGGCCTGGATCCTGATCAGCTCGGGCCCGAGGTCGGCGAGCAGGTCGGAGGCCTGGGCGAACAGGTAGTCGCCGGTCAGGATCGCCACGGTGTTGTCCCACCGGGCGTTGGCCGACGGCGAGCCGCGGCGTACCCGCGCCTCGTCCATGACGTCGTCGTGGTAGAGCGAGCCGAGGTGAGTCAGCTCGATGACCACGGCGCCGGGCACCACACCCGGCGCCGACGGGTCACCGAACTGCGCCGCCAGCAGCACCATCAGGGTGCGGAAGCGCTTGCCACCGGCCTCGATGAGGTGCTTGGACGCCTCCGTGACGAAGGCGTCCTCGCTCTCCACCGACGAGCGCAGCAGCTTCTCGACCGCGGCCAGACCGTTGGCCACATCCTGCGCCAGCCGCTCGTCTTCGATAGGAAGGTCAACAACGGGAGGCGCGGACATATGGTTTTCCCCTATCTAACGAAAAGGCTGGAAGCAGCCGTGTCGGCGAGCTGGAGTACGGGTTCCGGGAACACCCCGACCCCTACCGTAACCAGCAGCGAGAGCGCGATGACGGTCACGGTGCCGGTGCTCGGCACCGCGATCGCCGGGCCGTCGGCCGCCGGCTCGCTGAAGAACATCAGCACGATCACGCGGACGTAGAAGAACGCCGCGATGGCCGAGGCGATGACACCCAGCACGACCAGCCCGGTCATCCAGGCGCCCAGCGGGTCGCCCGCCTCCTGGCCGCTTCCGATGGCCGCCGTGAACAGCGCGTACTTGCCGAAGAAGCCGCTGGTGAGCGGGATCCCGGCGAAGGCCAGCAGGAAGAAGGCGAAGATCCCGGACAGGACCGGCGCCCGCTTGCCCAGGCCCGCCCAGCGCGAGAGGTGGTTGGCCTCGCCGCCCGGGTCGCGCACCAGCGTCACGATGGCGAAGGCACCGACGGTCGCGATGCCGTACACCAGCAGGTAGAACAGGATCGCCTGCAGCGACACGGCGTTGCCCTCGGCGGTGCCGTACGTCGCCATCACACCCACCAGCAGGAAGCCGGCGTGCGCGATGGACGAGTAGGCCAGCATCCGCTTGATGTCGGTCTGCGTGATGGCGATCACGGCGCCGACCAGCATCGTCAGCGCGGCGACGGCCCACAGCACCGGACGCCAGTTCCAGTCGAGGTTGCCCAGGCCGACCCAGAACACCCGCAGCAGCGCGCCCACGGCCGCCACCATCGTGCCGGAGGCCATGAGGGCGGTGATCGGCGTCGGCGCGCCCTGGTAGACGTCCGGCTTCCAGGCCTGGAACGGCGCCGCACCGATCTTGAAGAGCAGGCCCACGCCGAGCAGCGCGAACCCGAGCAGCAGCAGCGGGTCGAGCAGCGCGCCGCGCGCCAGCGCCTGGTTGATCCCGGCGAACTTCACCGTGCCGGAGTAGCCGTAGAGCATAGCGGTGCCGTACAGGAAGAACGCCGAGGAGAACGCGCCCAGCAGGAAGTACTTCATCGACGCCTCCTGCGACAGCAGGCGGCGCCGGCGGGCCAGGCCGCACAGCAGGTAGAGCGGCAGCGACATGACTTCCAGGGCGACGAACATCGTCAGCAGGTCGTTCGCGGCGGGGAACAGCAGCATGCCGCCCACCGCGAACAGCGCCAGCGGGTAGACCTCGGTGTGCTCGTGGCCGGCCCGCTCGGCCCCTTCCTCGTCGGGGCTGCCGGGTACGGAGGCCGCCGAGGAGACGAAGTGGCCCTCGTCGTTGATCAGCAGCACGCAGACCGCGGCCAGGACGAGGATGACGCCCCAGATGAACAGGGTGGGCCCGTCGATCGCGAGCGCGCCCATGGCGACCGGCGCGTTCGGCACGTCGCCACGCACGACCTGCACGATGACCAGCGCGAAGGCGCCGATCAGCGAGAGCAGGGTGAGCGGCACCTGGAACGACCGGCGCAGGTAGCGAGGCGCGAACGCCTCCACGGCGACGCCGATGATCGCCGCGCCGAAGACCAGCAGCATCGGCGCGAGCGTGCCGAACTCGATCGTCGGGAATGGGATGGTCGGGTTCACTGCCCGGCTCCCTTCTCAGCGACGCCCGGGTTTTCAACCTGGACGTTGACCAGAGTGGCGGATACGGCCGGGTTGATCACGTCAAGCAGCGGCTTGGGGAAGAACCCGAAGCCGATGACGAGTGCGATGAGCGGAGCCAGGACCCACACCTCGCGGGCGTTCAGGTCCTTGAACGCCTTGACCGGCTCGGCGGTCGGGCCGTTCAGCACCCGCTGCACCATCCACAGGATGTAGACGGCGGCCAGGATGACGGCCACCGCGGAGAAGATCGCCGCCACGGTGAGCGCCCCGGAGCCGAACGCCTGGCTGGAGTAGGTGCCGATCATCACCATGAACTCGCTGACGAACGACGACAGCCCCGGCAGGGAGAGCCCGGACAGTCCGGCGATCAGGAAGAAGCCGGCCAGAACGGGCGCGACCTTCTGGACGCCGCCGTAGTCGGCGATGTGCGGCGAGCCCCGCCGGGCGATGAGGAACCCGGCCGCCAGGAACAGCGCGCCGGTGGCGAAGCCGTGGTTGACCATGTACAGCGCCGCCCCGGCCTGGGCGACCTGGGACATGGCGAACACTCCCATGACGATGAAGCCGAAGTGGGAGATCGACGTGTAGGCGATGAGCCGCTTCATGTCGGTCTGCCCGATGGCCACGATCGCGCCGTAGATGATGCTGATGACCGACAGCACGATGATCGGCGTGGTGAACGCCTTGGAGGCGTCCGGGAACAGCTCCAGGCAGAAGCGGAGCATGCCGAACGTGCCCACCTTGTCGAGCACGCCGACCAGCAGCACCGCGGCCCCGGCGGGCGCCTGGGCGGCCGCGTCGGGCAGCCAGGTGTGCACCGGCCAGAGCGGCGCCTTGATGGCGAAGGCGATGAAGAACCCGGCGAACAGCCACTTCTGCGTGGCCGGGTCCTGGATCGCCCCGACGAGCTCGGGGAACATGAACGTCCCCTTGTCGGCGACCACGTACATGCCGATGACGGCCACCAGCATGAGCAGCCCGCCGAACAGCGAGTACAGCAGGAACTTGACCGCCGCGTAGGACCGCTGGGCGCCGCCATAAGACCCGATCATGAAGTACATCGGGATCAGCATGGCTTCGAAGAAGACGTAGAACAGGAAGACGTCGGTCGCCGCGAAGACGCCGATCATCATCGTCTCGAGCACGAGCAGCAGCGAGAAGTACGTCTTCACCGAGCGCTTCGGCGCGACCACGGTGCCGTCGGCGGCCTTGACCCCGTCGGCGTCGTGCCAGGAGGCCAGCACCACGATCGGCACCAGCACCGCCGAGAGCGCGATCAGCACCAGCGCGATGCCGTCGACGCCCACGCCGAAGTTGACCCCGAAGCTTGGGATCCAGGAGTACGTGGCCTCGAACTTGAAGCGGTCACCGGCGGCGTTCGGGAACTGGAACGCCATCACCAGCGTGAGGACCATCACCACCAGCGAGACCAGCAGGGTGACCTGCTTGGCCAGGGTGGTGCTGCCCTTCGGGAGCAGTGCCACCACGATGGCGCCCAGCACGGGCACCACCATGAGTGTCGGGAGCCAGAGTGACGACATCAGATGTTCCCTACGAGGAGCAGGGCGCCGGTCAGGACCGCGGCACCGAACAGGATGGACAGCGCGTAGGTTCTGGCGAAGCCCGTCTGGAGCCTGCGCAGGCGCCCCGAGCTGCCGCCGATTCCCGCGGCCAGCCCGTTGACCACACCGTCGATGCCGCGGTTGTCGAAGAACACCGCGAGGCGGGTCAGCCACTGGCCGGGACGCATGATGAGCGACTCGTTGATCGCGTCGCCGTACAGGTCACGCCGGGCGAACGTGGTGAGGAACGAGCCGCGCGGCTGCACGGCGGGCACCTCGGAGCGTCCGTACTTGTACCAGGCGTAGGCCGCGCCGACCGCGACGAGCGCGAGCGTGGCGATGCCGGTCGTGCTCGTGAAGTGGAACTCGGGCCGGACGGCGGGCGCGCCCACGGCGGGGGCCAGCCAGTCCATGAGCCGGTTGCTCAGGATCAGGTAGCCGCCGAGGAAGACCGAGCCGATCGACAGCACGATCAGCGGGACCGTCATGACGGACGGCGACTCGTGCGGGTGGGCGTTCTTCTCCCAGCGCTTCTCGCCGAAGAAGGTCATGAAGACCATCCGCGACATGTAGAAGCCGGTGATGCCCGCGCCGAGCACGGCCAGCCAGCCGAGGACCGGCTGGGCCTGCACCGCGGTCTCGATGATGCCTTCCTTGGTGAAGTAGCCGGAAAGCAGCGGGAACCCGATGATCGCCAGGTAGCCGATGAAGAACGTGGCGAAGGTGACCGGCATGTACTTGCGGAGCCCGCCGTACTTGCGCATGTCGACCTCGTCGTTCATGCCGTGCATGACCGAGCCGGCGCCGAGGAACAGGTTGGCCTTGAAGAAGCCGTGCGTGATCAGGTGGCCGATGGCGAAGGCGTAGCCGACCGGGCCGAGACCCGCGCCCAGCATCATGTAGCCGATCTGCGACATCGTGGAGCCGGCGAGGCCCTTCTTGATGTCGTCCTTGGCACATCCGATGATCGCACCGGCGAGCAGCGTGGCCGCACCGACGATGGCGACGGCGAGCGCCGCGCCCGACCCCTGCGGGAAGAAGAACGCGCCCGAGCGGACCACCAGGTAGACGCCGGCGGTGACCATCGTCGCCGCGTGGATCAGGGCCGAGACCGGGGTCGGGCCCTCCATCGCGTCGAGGAGCCAGGACTGCAGCGGCAGCTGCGCCGACTTGCCGCAGGCGGCGAGCAGCAGAAGCAGCCCGATGGCCAGCGTGGTCGGGTTCTCCTCCGTGACCGGCGTCAGCCCGCCGAAGGCGAGCGTGCCGAACGTGGTCCAGATCATGAACATGGCGACCAGCAGGCCGAAGTCACCGACCCGGTTCACCACGAACGC
Source organism: Nonomuraea sp. NPDC049649 (assembly GCF_040675175.1). Classification (NCBI taxonomy): domain Bacteria; kingdom Bacillati; phylum Actinomycetota; class Actinomycetes; order Streptosporangiales; family Streptosporangiaceae; genus Nonomuraea; species Nonomuraea sp. NPDC049649. The sequence continues at coordinate 74,332 of NZ_JBFAOH010000018.1, read as the reverse complement.
CTTCTTGGCCGCGACCGCCGCCGACGGCTTGAACTGCCAGAAGCCGATCAGCAGGTACGAGGCGAGTCCGACGCCCTCCCAGCCGATGAACAGCCCCACATAGTTGTCGGCCAGCACCAGCAGGAGCATGGCCGACACGAACAGGTTCAGGTAGGCGAAGAACCTGCGCCGGTCGGGATCGTTCTGCATGTAGCCGATCGAGTAGATGTGGATCAGCGATCCGACACCGGTGATCAGCAGTGCGAAGGCGATCGACAGGGGGTCGATGAGCAGCCCCATGTCGACCATTCCCGGGATGAACTCCCACAGGTGCACCGCCTGGCGGCGCTGCCCCTCCGGAAGCCCGAGCAGCTCGACGAACGCCAGCACCGCCACGACGAACGAGGCGAGGGACATGGCCACGCCCAGCAGATGGCCCCACCGGTCCGTGCGGCGGCCGAGCACCAGCAGGATGGTCGCCCCCAGCAGCGGGATGGCGATCATCAGCCAGGACAGGCCGATCACTCCACCGGCGGTGTGCTGGATGATCTCAACAGGATCCACCAGTCACCTCTTAGTACTTCAGCAGGTTGGCGTCGTCGACGGACGCGGACCTGCGGGTTCGGAAGATCGTCACGATGATGGCCAGGCCGACGACGACCTCGGCCGCGGCCACCACCATCACGAAGAACGCGATGATCTGGCCTTCCAGGTTGCCGACCTGCCTGGCGAAGGTGACGAACGCGAGGTTGCAGGCGTTGAGCATGAGCTCGACGCACATGAACACCACGATCGCGTTCCGCCGGGTCAGCACGCCGACGGCCCCGATCGAGAACAGCAGCCCCGACAGGATGAGGTAATGCGTGGTCACTCGGACTCCTCCTCAGCCCGTTGCCGGATGGCCTCGGCGAACTTCGGGTCCTTCGGCAGCCGGTCCTGCTCGACGTCGTAGCGGGCGATGTACGGGTTGACCGACTCCTCGGAGACCGACCCGTCGGGCAGCAGCGCCGGCATGTCGACCGCGTTGTTCCGGGCGTACGTGCCAGGACCAGGAAGCGGCGTGGGCCGGTCGCCGAGGAACCGGGCCCGGGACAGGTCCTTCTGCGTGGCCTTCTTGGCCACCCGCTCGCGGTGCGTCAGCACCATCGCGGCGAGCGCGGCGGTGATGAGCAGCGCCGCGGTGATCTCGAAGGCGAACACGTACTCGCTGAAGAGCAGCAGCGCGATGGACCGGATGTAGCCGGCCTGCCCGGTGGCGGCGGCGAGGCCGGCCTCCGGGGCGAAGACCGCGCTGCCGATGGCCAGCACGATCAGCCCGGCGAAGCCGAGCCCGGCGACGGCCGCCCAGAACCGCTGCCCGCGCAGTGTCTCGACCAGCGAGTCGGAGCTGTCGACTCCCACCAGCATGAGCACGAACAGGAAGAGCATCATGACGGCGCCGGTGTAGACGATGATCTGCACCGCGGCCAGGAACGGCGCTTCCTGCACCGCGTACAGGACCGCCAGGCAGAGCATCACCAGGCCGAGCATCAGCGCCGAGTAGACGGCCTTCCTGTTGAAGACCATGCCGAGAGCCGCGCCGACCGACACGACGGCGAGCACCCAGAACGTGATGGTCTCACCCATTGGACCGCCCCAGCCGGTAGTAGTCCTCTTCGGTCTCGCCCAGACGCATCGGGTGCGGCGGCTCCTCCATGCCCGGCGTGAGCGGGGCGAGGAGCATCTCCTTGGTGTAGATCAGCGCCTCACGGCTGCTGTCGGCGAGCTCGTACTCGTTCGTCATCGTGAGCGCCCGGGTCGGGCACGCCTCGATGCAGAGCCCGCAGAGGATGCACCGCAGATAGTTGATCTGGTACGTGCGCCCGTAGCGCTCGCCCGGGGAGTAGCGCTCCTCCTCGGTGTTGTCCGCGCCTTCGACGTAGATGGCGTCGGCCGGACACGCCCAGGCGCAGAGCTCGCACCCCACGCACTTCTCCAGGCCGTCGGGCCAGCGGTTGAGCTGGTGGCGGCCGTGGAAGCGGGGAGCCGTCGGCTTCTTCTCCTCCGGGTAGTTGGTCGTGACGGGCTTTTTGAACATGTGGTGGAAGACGACCCCGAAGCCCTTGACGGGGTTCAGCCAATCAGTTAGTCCCACTGGGAATCTCCTTGTGCTGCGCCCCGTGGTAGTGCGGCAGGTCGAGCGGCGGCACCGGGAAGCCACCCGCCGTGGGCTCGTCGGACAGCTCCTCGAACTCGGCGTCCACCTCGGCCTGCCTGGCCTCCTTGCGCCGCTGGTTGACGGTGTCGAACCGCATCCAGATGGCCAGCGCGCCGATGATGACGATCGCGCCTAGCCCGGCGGAGACGTACAGGTTGCCGTCGAAGGTGCCGTTGTTCACGAAGATGAAGTTGCGCACGGCGGCGACGAGCAGGATCCACGCCAGGTTGACCGGGATCAGCACCTTCCACCCCAGCGCCATCAGCTGGTCGTAGCGGACGCGAGGCAGCGCGGCCCGCACCCACACGATGAAGCTGAACACCAGGATGAACTTGATGAGGAACCAGAGCACCGGCAGCCAGCCCGCGTTGGCGCCCTCCCACATCGAGATCGGGAACGGCGCCCGCCACCCGCCGAGGAACAGCGTGACGGCGATACCGGAGGCGGTGAAGGTGTGGACGTACTCGCCCATCATGATCAGCGCGAACTTCAGCGAGGAGGAGTACTCCGTCTGGAAGCCGCCGACCAGCTCGCCTTCACTCTCGGGCAGGTCGAACGGGATCCGGGCCGCCTCGCCGAACATGGTGACCACGTAGACCAGGAACGACGGGATGAGCAGCACGGCGTACCAGGTCTGCTCCTGCGCCGCGACGATCTCCGAGGTGGACAGCGTCCCGGCGAACAGGAAGATGGCCACGAACGACAGGCCCATCGCGATCTCGTACGAGACCACCTGGGCCGCCGAGCGCAGACCGCCGAGCAGCGAGTACGGCGAGCGCGAGGACCAGCCGGCGAGCACCACGCCGTAGACCGACACGGCGCTCATGGCGAGCACGAACAGCACCGCCACCGGCAGGTCCAGCAGCTGCAGCGGCGTCTCCACGCCGAACAGGTTGACCATCGGCCCGAACGGCACCACGGAGAAGGCCAGGAAGGCCGGCACCACCATGATGATCGGGGCCAGCAGGTAGAGGACCCGGTCGACGGTGTTCGGCGTCAGGTCCTCCTTCAGCCCCATCTTCAGGCCGTCGGCGACGGACTGCAGGAGTCCGAACTTGCCCGCCCGGTTCGGGCCGTAGCGGTGCTGCATCCTGGAGATCAGCTTCCGCTCGTACCAGACGCCGAGCAGGATGCCCACCATGATGAAGGCGAAGAGCATCACGGCCTTGATGATGGTGATCCAGAGCGGGTCCTTGCCGAAGTCGGCGAGGGTCGGATCGGCCGCGAGAACGTGGGTCATGAGGCGCTCCCGATCGTGACGATGTCGCCGGCCACCGCGCCCAGGTCGCGGGTGACCGAGCAGCCGCCCGAGTTCGACGGCACCCAGACCACGCGGTCCGGCAGGTCGGCGATGCGGACGGGCAGCGTGACGGCGTTGGGCCCGGGCCCGCCGACGACGAGCTTGTCACCGTCGGCGACGCCGATCTCCGCCGCCGTGCCCGCCGAGACCAGGGCCTCGGCCGGGCGGGCGGTGCCCGCGAGGTACGGCTCGCCGTCCTGGAGGCGGCCCTCGTCGAGCAGCAGGTGCCAGGTTGCCAGCAGGGCCTGGCCCGCGGCGGGCTCGGGCCGGGCGCGGGCGGCGACGGCCGGGGCGGCGACGCGGGTGCCGCGCCAGGCGCCGATGGCCGACAGCTCGCGGCGCGCGGCGGCGACGTCGGGCAGCCCCAGGTGGACGTCCATCCGGTCGGCCAGGTTGCCGATGACGGCCAGGTCGCTCTGCAGGCCGGGCACCTTGAACGGCGCCTCGAACGAGCGGCCCCTGCCCTCCCAGTTGACGAACGTGCCGCCCTTCTCCTGGACGGTGGCGACGGGCAGCACCACGTCGGCCCGGTCGGTGACCGCGCTGGCGCGGGTCTCCAGGCTGACGATGAACGGCATCCGCTCCAGCGCCTCCAGCGCCCCCGCCGGGTCGGGCAGGTCGTACGGGTCGACCCCGGCCACGACCAGGGCGTCGAGCTCGCCTTCACGGGCGGCGGCGAGGATGCCGGCGGTGTCGAGGCCGGGCTCGGCGGGCAGCGAGGCGACGCCCCACGCCCGGGCGACCTCGGCCCTGGCCTCCGCGTCGTCGACCGGGCGGCCGATCGGCAGCAGGTTGGGCAGCGCGCCCGCCTCGACGGCGCCGCGCTCACCGGCCCGGCGCGGGATCCAGGCGACCCTGGCCCCGGAGCCGGCCAGCCGCACCAGCGCGGAGAGCGCGCCGGGGGCGGTGGCCAGCCGCTCGCCGGCCAGCACGATCGTGCCCTCGGCGAGCGTGCCGGCCAGCTCGGCCAGCGCCTCGGCCTCGCCGCCGGGGGCGGTGCGGATGAGCGTGCCGCCCATCTTGACCAGGCCCGGCGAGGCGAACGGGGCGATCGAGGTGACCTTGAGCCCGCGCTTGCGCCACGCCTTGCGCAGGCGCAGGAAGACGATCGGCGACTCCTCCTCCGGCTCGAACCCGGCGAGCAGCACCGCGGGCGCGCTCTCCAGGTCGTCGTAGGAGATCTCGATACCGGTGCCGGCGACCGCGTGCGCGAGGAAGCGGGCCTCCTCGGCGGAGTGCGGCCGGGCACGGAAGTCGATGTCGTTGCTGCCGAGCGCGATGCGGGCGAACTTGGCGTAGGCGTAGGCGTCCTCGACCGTGAGCCGGCCGCCGACCAGCACGCCCGCCTTGCCGCGGGCGGCCGACAGCCCCTCAGCCGCCACGCTCAGCGCCTCCGGCCACGAGGTGGGCACGAGCTTGCCCTCCTCGTCGCGGACCAGCGGCGACTTGAGCCGGTCGGGCTGGGTGGCGTAGGTGAACGCCCAGCGGCCCTTGTCGCAGTTCCACTCCTCGTTGACCTGCGGGTCGTTGCCCGCCAGGCGGCGGGTGACCCTGCCGCGCCGGTGGTCGGTGCGCTGGGCGCAGCCGGAGGCGCAGTGCTCGCACGCGCTCGGCGTGGAGACCAGGTCGAACGGGCGGGCCCGGAACCGGTAGGCGGCGCCGGTCAGCGCGCCCACCGGGCAGATCTGCACCGTGTTGCCGGAGAAGTAGGACTGGAACGGCTCGCCGTCGGCGACGCCGACCTGCTCCTTGGCGCCCCGCTCGAAGAAGTCGATGAACGGGTCGCCGGCGATCTGGTCGGAGAAGCGGATACAGCGCGCGCACTGGATGCAGCGCTCGCGGTCGAGCAGCACCTGGGTCGACAGCGGCAGCGGCTTGGCGAAGGTCCGCTTCTTCTCCTGGAAGCGGGACTCGCCCTGGCCGTTGGACATGGCCTGGTTCTGCAGCGGGCACTCGCCGCCCTTGTCGCACGTCGGGCAGTCGAGCGGGTGGTTGATGAGCAGGAACTCCATCGCCCCGCGCTGCGCCTTCTCGGCGACCGCCGAGGTGAGCTGGGTCTGCACGACCATGCCCTCGGCGACCTCGATCGCGCAGGACGGCTGCGGCTTGGGGAAGCCGCGGCCGTTGCCCGCGTCGGGGATGTCGACCAGGCACTGGCGGCAGTTGGCCGCCGGGTCGAGCAGCGGGTGGTCGCAGAACCGGGGAATCTGGATGCCCAGCAGCTCGGCCGCCCGGATGATCAGGGTGCCCTTGGGCACGCTGATCTGGAACCCGTCGATCGTGCAGGTCACCAGCTTGGTCTCTACATCGGTCGTGGTCACCGGTCACCCCACACAGTGGACTTCTTCGGGTCGAACGGGCAGCCGCCGACCTCGAAGTGCTTGAGGTACTCCTCGCGGAAGTACTTCACAGACGAGTGGATCGGGCTGGTGGCGCCGTCGCCGAGCGCGCAGAACGAGCGGCCGAGGATGTTGTCGGCGATGTCGGTGATGGTGGCCAGGTCCTCCTCGGTGCCCTGGCCCGCCTCCAGTCGCTTGAGCACCTGCTTGAGCCAGTAGGTGCCCTCGCGGCACGGCGTGCACTTGCCGCAGGACTCGTGCGCGTAGAACTCCGTCCAGCGCAGCACGGTGCGGACCACGCAGGTGGTCTCGTCGAAGATCATCAGTGCGCGGGTGCCGAGCATGGAGCCCTTCGCGCCGACGGCCTCGAAGTCCAGCGGGACGTCGAGGTGCTCGTCGGTGAAGATCGGCGTGGACGAGCCGCCGGGGGTCCAGAACTTGACCTGGTGTCCCTTCCGGACGCCGCCCGCCATGTCGATCAGCTCGCGCAGCGTGATCCCGAGCGGCGCCTCGTACTGGCCGGGCCGGGTGACGTGGCCGCTCAGCGAGAAGATGCCGAAGCCCTTGGACTTCTCGGTGCCCATCGAGGCGAACCAGTCGGGGCCGTTGGCGATGATGCTGGGCACGCTCGCCACGGACTCGACGTTGTTCACCACGGTGGGCGAGGCGTACAGGCCCGCGATCGCCGGGAACGGCGGCTTGAGCCGCGGCTGGCCGCGGTAGCCCTCCAGCGAGTCGAGCAGCGCGGTCTCCTCGCCGCAGATGTACGCGCCGGCCCCGCTGTGGACGACCAGCTCCAGGTTGTAGCCGGTGCCGAAGATGTCGGTGCCGAGGTAGCCCTTCTCGTACGCCTCGCGCACGGCGGCGTGCAGCCGCCGGATCACGTGCAGCACCTCGCCCCGCACGTAGATGAAGGCGTGGTTGGCCCGGATCGCGTACGAGGCGATGATGACGCCCTCGACCAGCGCGTGCGGGTTGGCCATCATGAGCGGGATGTCCTTGCAGGTGCCCGGCTCCGACTCGTCGGCGTTGACAACCAAATAATGTGGCTTGGTAGTGCCGTCTTTTTCTGGGCCCTGCGGGATGAACCCCCACTTCATGCCGGTGGGGAAGCCCGCGCCGCCGCGGCCGCGCAGGCCGGAGTCCTTGACGGCCTGGATGACCGCGTCGGGGTCCATGCCCAGCGCCTTCTTGGCCGCCTCGTACGGGCCGTAGCCTTCGATCGTGAAGGAGTCGGGCCTGTCCCAGCTCGCGGTCAGGACCGGAGTAAGAGTCGTCATGCCTCTGGGGCCTTCCATCCGTTGGCCTTGGCGACCTTGAGCCCTTCGAGCGAGGGTCCGCCCGCCGAGGGGCCTTCGCCCGCCTGGTCGTCGGGCAGCCCGGCCAGGATGCGCGAGGCCTCCTTGAACGTGCACAGCCGCTTCGGGCCGCGGGTCGGGCGCACGTCCTTGCCGTCGCGCAGGTCGTCGACGAGCTGCTTGGCCGAGTCGGGCGTCTGGTTGTCGAAGAACTCCCAGTTGACCATCATGACCGGCGCGAAGTCGCAGGCCGCGTTGCACTCCAGGCGCTCAAGCGAGACCTTACCGTCCGGGCTGGTCTCGTCGTGGCCGAGCCCGGTGTGCTCCGACAGCTCCTCCCAGATCTGGTCGCCGCCCATGACGGCGCAGAGCGCGTTGATGCAGACGCCGACGTGGTACTCGCCGGCCGGCTTGCGCTTGTACATCGTGTAGAAGGTCGACACGCCGACGACCTCGGCCTTGCTGATGCCGAGGATCTCCGCGCAGAACTCGTGGCCGTCGTCGGAGACGTAGCCGTCCTCCGACTGGACGAGGTGGAGCAGCGGCAGCAGGGCCGAGCGCGGCTTCGGGTAGCGGCCGATGATCTCCTTGGCGTCCTTCTCCAGACGCTCCCGGACTTCCGGTGCGTAGCTCACCGGTCCACACCTCCCATGACGGGGTCGATTGATGCCACCGCGGCGATCACGTCGGCGACCTGCCCGCCCTCCGTCATGGCGGGCATGGCCTGAAGGTTGTTGAAGGACGGCTCGCGGAAGTGGACGCGGTACGGGCGAGTGCCGCCGTCGCTGACGACGACCGCGCCGAGCTCGCCCTTGGGCGACTCGATCGGCACGTACGCCTGCCCGGCCGGCACCCGGAAGCCCTCGGTCACCAGCTTGAAGTGGTGAATCAGGGCCTCCATCGAGGTGCCCATGATGTGGGCGATGTGGTCGGGCGAGTTGCCGAGCCCGTCGGGGCCGAGCGCGAGCTGCGCGGGCCAGCCGATCTTCTTGTCCTCGATCATCACCGGCTCGCCCTTGAGCGGACCGGCGATGCGGTCCAGGGCCTGCTCGATGATCTTGAGGGACTCCTCCATCTCCTGCATGCGGACGAGGTAGCGCGAGTAGACGTCGCAGCCCTTCTGGGTGGCGACGTCGAACTCGTAGGTCTCGTAGCCGCAGTAGGGCTGCGACTTGCGCAGGTCCCACGGCAGGCCCGCGGCCCGCAGGATCGGCCCGGTGACGCCGAGCGCCATACAGCCGGTCAGGTCGAGGTAGGCCACGTCCTGCGTGCGGCGCAGGTAGACCGGGTTCTCGTCGAGGAGCTTGCGGATGTCCTTGATCCGCTTGGGCATCTCCTTGAGGAACTCGCCGACCTTGTCGACCGCGCCCGCGGGCAGGTCGACGCTGACACCGCCGGGCCGCACGTACGCGTGGTTCATGCGCAGGCCCGTGATGTACTCGAACAGGTCCATGATCATTTCGCGATCACGGTAGCCGAACAGGAACGGCGTGGTGGCGCCCAGCTCCATGCCGAACGTGCCCATCGCGACCAGGTGCGAGGAGATCCGGTTGAGCTCCATCATCATCACCCGGATCGCCTGGGCGCGCTCGGGGATCCGGTCCTCGATGCCGAGCAGCCGCTCGACGCTCAGGCAGTACGCCGTCTCGTTGAAGATCGGCGACAGGTAGTCCATGCGAGTGACGAACGTGGTCCCCTGGGTCCACGTGCGGTACTCCATGTTCTTCTCGATGCCGGTGTGGAGGTAGCCGATGACGCTGCGCGCCTCGGTGACCGTCTCGCCGTCGAGAGTGAGGACCAGCCGGAGCACACCGTGGGTCGACGGGTGCTGGGGCCCCATGTTGACCACCAGGCGCTCTTCCTGGGAGTCGCGGACGCCGGTGACGACGTCGTCCCAGTCGCCCCCGTTGACTGAGTAGACCTTGCCTTCGGTCGCCTCGTCGTAGGCGGTGCTCATGAGTATGACCTCCTGTGATCCGGCGAGGGGATCGTGGCGCCGCGGTACTCGACCGGGATGCCGCCCAGCGGGTAGTCCTTGCGCTGGGGGTGGCCGTCCCAGTCGTCGGGCATCATGATCCGGGTCAGCGCGGGGTGGCCGTCGTAGACGATCCCGAAGAAGTCGTACGCCTCGCGCTCGTGCCAGTCGTGCGTCGGGTAGACGCCGACGGTCGACGGGATGTGCGGGTCGGCGTCGGGGCAGCTCGTCTCGACGCGGACGCGGCGGTTGTGGGTGAGCGAGCACAGGTGGATGAGCGAGTGGAGCTCCTCCCCCTCCAGGTCCGGGTAGTGCACGCCGGTGACGCCGAGCGACAGCTCGAAGCGGAGCGCCGGGTCGTCGCGGAGCTTCTGGCAGACCTCGACCAGCCGCTCCCGCTTGACGTGCAGGGTCAGCTCGCCCCGGTCGACGACGACGCGCTCGATGGCGTCGTCCATGTCGAGGGCGTCCACGATCTCGTCGAAGTAGCCCCCGTACGGGCGCGGCGTGGACAGCCGCGGCGGGCGGCGGACGACGAGCCCGCCGAAGCCGGAGGTGTCGCCGGTGTCGTGGGTGCCGAACATGCCGCGCCGGACGACGGGCGCGTCCAGCGGCTGCGGCGCCTGTGCCTCGGGCACCTGCGCGTCGGGAACCTCGGGGAGGTTGTCGGGCGAGGTCACTTGGCCGCCCCCTGGTCGATCAGCGGCAGCGTACGGAGCGCCCGCAGTTCGAGCTCCTCGATCTGCTTGGCGCGGTGCGCGCCGAACTTCATGTTCTGGATCTTGTCGTGCAGCTTGACGATCGCGTCGATGAGCATCTCCGGCCGCGGCGGGCAGCCGGGCAGGTAGATGTCGACGGGCACGATGTGGTCGACGCCCTGGACGATCGCGTAGTTGTTGAACATGCCGCCGCTGGAGGCGCACACGCCCATCGCGATGACCCACTTGGGCTCGGCCATCTGGTCGTAGATCTGCCGGAGCACCGGCGCCATCTTCTGCGACACCCGGCCCGCGACGATCATCAGGTCGGCCTGGCGGGGAGACGCCGAAGCGCGCTCCATGCCGAAGCGCGCCAGGTCGTAGTGGGAGGCCCCGGTGGCCATCAGCTCGATGGCGCAGCAGGCGAGACCGAACGTGGCCGGCCACACCGAGTTCTTGCGAGCCCAGCCGGCGGCCTGTTCGACCGTGCTGAGGATGAACCCGCTGGGGAGTTTCTCTTCGAGTCCCATGTCAGTCCCACTCCAGACCCTTGCGGCGCCATACGTACGCGTAGGCGACCAGGACGGTGACGATGAACAGCAGCATCTCCACGAGCGCGAACACACCCAGGCCGGAGACGATCACCTGCCCGGCGTCGTTGGTGAGCGGCGCGAACGAGACCGCCCACGGGTAGAGGAAAATGATCTCGATGTCGAAGACGATGAAGAGCATCGCCGTGACCATGTATTTCAGCGGGAACCGTCCGCCACCGACTGGCTGGGGCGTCGGCTCGATACCGCATTCGTACGCGTCGAGCTTGGCGCGGTTCCAGCGCTTGGGTCCGGTGAAGGGAGCGATGGCGACCGAGAAGATCGCGAAGCCCCCCGCGAGAACGGCGAGCACCAGGATGGGCACGTAAAGGTCCATCGCTACGCCTCCTCTTGCGCCGCCACGCGCACGCGCGCGCGGCTAGATCTACGTGTTTGCCGGGTGAGTGTGGGATTCATGCTCGTGGCGCGACCTTCGAGAGTGCGTTGATGATCTTGTCTGACGCATCGCCTCGCCGGTCGGTGAGATTACCAAGGAGTTTGAGCGCGAAGCGCATCAGTCTGGGGTGGGGAAGCCCGTGCCGGGTGCCGAAGCTCATCACGCCGGGCTTCCCGATCGCCTGGACGAACCATCTGCCCAGGGTGAAGTAGCCGCCGTAGGCGTCCTTCAGGCGGCGCGGGTAGTCGCGCAGCAGCCGTTCGCGCTGCGCGGGGGTGGTGCGGGGGGCCAGCGCCTTGGCGATCACCTCGGCGGCGATCTCGCCGCTCTCCATCGCGTAGGCGATGCCCTCGCCGTTGAACGGGTTGACCGAGCCGCCGGAGTCGCCGACCAGGACGAGGCCGCGGGTGTAGTGGGGCTGGCGGTTGAAGGCCATCGGGAGAGCGGCGCCGCGGATCGGGGCCCGCATGTTCTCCTCGGTGAAGCCCCACTCGGCGGGCATGGACCGGCACCACCGCCGGAGCAGGTCGCGGTAGTCGATGTTGCCGAAGTGGGAGCTGGTGTTGAGCAGGCCGAGCCCGACGTTGGCGGTGCCGTCGCCGACGCCGAACACCCAGCCGTAGCCGGGCAGCAGCGTCTCCTGGTCCCAGAGCTCCAGCCAGGTCTCCAGGTAGTCGTCGTCGTGGCGGGGGCTCTCGAAGTAGGTGCGCACCGCCACGCCCATCGGGCGGTCCTCGCGCTTGTGGAGCCCCATGCCGAGGGCCAGGCGGGTGCTGTTGCCGTCGGCGGCCACCACCAGGCGGGCGCGGTAGGTCGCGCCGTCCTTGGTGGTCACGCCGGAGATGTGGCCGCTGCGGTCGTCGAGCACCGGGCCGGTGACGGTGACGCCCTGCGTCAGGCGCGCGCCGGCCGCGACCGCGTGGTCGGCGATGATCTGGTCGAAGTCCTTGCGGGTGCGGACGAGGCCGAAGTCGGGGAAGCGCTCCAGCTTCGGCCAGTCGAGCTCGAACCGCAGGCCGCCGCCCACCACGCGCAGGCCCCTGTTCCTGACCCAGCCGGGGCCGTCGATGTCGACGCCCATGTCGATCAGCTGCTTGACGGCGCGCGGGGTCAGGCCGTCGCCGCAGACCTTCTCCCGGGGGAAGCGGGTCTTCTCCAGCACCAGCACGTCGAGGCCGGCCCGCGCGAGGTGGAAAGCGGTCGCGGAACCGGCGGGACCTGCGCCGACGACGATGACGTCGGCGTCAGCCCTGGGGGCTGCGTGCACGGTCACGGGCCTGGTCCTGTTCCTACAAACGGGATGGTCTCGAGGTGGGTATTTGTGAACCCCTTCACAAACTTTCCGGCCCGTCAGTCTAACCCTTTTCCAGGACAAAGTGGCAGCCGGGGTGCCGTCATGACCTAGTAGATCATGCCCGTGGTCGATCTTTCGAGACGGGAGGCTTGAATCCCCGATGTACGGCCACGATGCCGCAGGTCAGGTTGCGCCAGGCGACGCGTTCCCAGCCGGCATCCTGAATCGTACGCGCCAGCGTCCGCTGGTCGGGCCAGTCCCTGATCGACTCCGCCAGGTATTCGTAGGAGTCGTCGTTGGAGCCGAAGACGCGGGCCACCTTCGGCAGCAGCCGCATCAGGTACTCACGGTAGACCAGATCGAAGCCCGGCAGCGTGACGTGGGAGAACTCCATCACCACCAGCCGCCCGCCCGGCTTGGTCACCCGGAGCATCTCGCGCAGCGCCTGGCCGGTGTCGTGCACGTTGCGCAGCGCGACCGAGATCGTCACCGCGTCGAAGGAGTCGTCGGCGAACGGCAGCCGCGTCGCGTCTCCCGCGACGAACGGGATCCCGTGGCCGGTCAGCGCGTTGCCGCCGCGACGGCGTACGCCCACCTGGAGCATGCCGAGCGAGAAGTCGGAGGCGATCGCGCGCGCCCCCAGCCCGGTGAAGGACTCGGTGGACATGCCGGTGCCGGCGCCGAGGTCGAGCACGACCTCGCCGGGGCCGGCGTCGACGGCGCGCGCGACGGCCTTGCGCCACAACCTGACCTGCCCGAGGGAGATCACGTCATTGACCAGGTCGTAGCGCCGGGCGGTGCGGTCGAACATCGCCGCGACCTCGTCCGGTCTCTTGTCAAGCTGAGCGCGCGTCATGAGGCCAAGCCTATGGCCAACCCGACAATTTACGGAAAGTAGCCACGCAATTACGCAGCGTCTGCTAAACATTGTCGAATGTTTGCCCGAGTCGCCCTGGCGGCGATCACAGCAGCGGCCCCGACCACGCATCCCGTCGTGGTCTCGGCCGATCCTGTCGACAACACCCCTCATGTCCTCGACGGCATCGTCAACGCCATCACGGTGGTCGGCGACACCGTCGTCGTCGGCGGCTCCTTCAGCGAGGTCGCCGACTCGCGGAGAAAGGTGCGATACGACCGGGAGAACCTGTTCGCCTACAACATCAAGACCGGCCGGGTGCTGACCGGCTTCGCGCCCGACGTGGGCGGCACCGTCCACAGCCTGGCCGCCGGCCCCCGCGGCACGGTCTACGCCGGCGGCGACTTCTCCGTCGTCAGCGGCACGCCGGTGCGCGCCCTGGCCCGGCTCGACCTGGCCACCGGCCGGCCGGTCGAGTCCTTCAAGCCCCGCGTGTCGGGCGGCGCGGTCAGCACGCTGGCCCGGCGCGGCTCCCACCTCTACGTGGGCGGCGACTTCACCCGCCCGCGCACCGCCCTGGCCCGGCTCGACGCCACCACCGGCGCGGCCGACGCGAACTTCGCCGTCACCCCCGGCGACTCGCTCACCCGGAAGGTCCGGGTGCACGCGCTGGCCCTGACCAAGGACCGGCTCGTGGTCGACGGCAGCTTCACCACCCTCGACGGCCACTCCCGCCCGCAACTCGGCGTGGTGGACGTGAGCCGCCCCGCCGCCAAGGTCGCGTCGTGGCGCACCAACGCCTACGCGGCCAAGTGCATGCCCGAATTCCCCTGGTACGTGCGCGGTCTCGACATCTCTCCGGACGGCCGCTACTTCGTGGTGGTGACCACGGGCGGGCCGCGCCGCGGCATGTGCGACACCGCGGCGCGTTTCGAGATGTACGCGCGAGGCCGGGACGTCAAACCCACCTGGGTCAACGCCACCGGCGGCGACTCGCTCTACTCGGTCTCGGTGACCGGGGCGGCGGTGTACGTAGGCGGTCACCTCCGGTGGCTGAACAATCCGAAGGGCCGTGATTCCGCAGGTCCAGGGGCGGTCAAGCGGGAAGGCATCGGAGCCATTCATCCGCGCACCGGAAAGGCCCTCAGATGGAATCCGGGTCGCGAGCGGGGGATCGGGGTGAAGGCGTTTTACGCACACCCCGCGGGACTACTTGTCGGTAGCGACACAACGAGACTCGGCCGGGAGTACCATGCCCGGATTGGTATGTTCCCCCTGCCCTAGTCGTCCTGCGGCTTGGGGTGGTTCATCTTGCTGCTCAGGCGGGCGCTCACCGCGTCACGCTGATTGGACAGCAGGACGAGGCTGGCGATTCCGCTGAGGAGGAACGCACCCCCAATCAGGAACAGGGGGTGTTGCAGCCCGACCAGCCACAAGACCAGCAAGGCAATGAGGAACAGACCGATCCGTGACAGTGTGTAAACGAGAACAGGACGCACAGGTTCGAGATTACTCGGCCCCTCGCTCCGTTCGCTCTTCGCATCGGACGCGAGCGCTGCTACTGTTCCCAGTTAGGGTGTTTCGTAAAGAAACACCCACGAGAGCCCCAAAGAGGCTCTATCATATAACAATCGGGCAGTCAGCTGATAACAACCCGTGATCTTTGTAGAAAACCACGGATAAATCAGGCTTCGCTCGACACACTAGTTACCTGTCCGCCCGCTGGCAGGAAGCGGGATGCGAGGGGGAGAGATTGGTGGAGAGTAGCAGCGAGCGTCTGCTGACCCCGGGAGAGGTTGCCGCCCTCTTCCGGGTAGACCCAAAGACGGTTACACGCTGGGCTGCGGCAGGCCGCATCAGCAGTATCCGCACCCCCGGAGGGCACCGGCGCTTCCGTGAATCGGAAGTGCACGCCCTCCTCCGAGGCGAGGACGTTCTCACGGCCGACCGGCCGACAGGTGAGTCCCCGCGGGTCTGAGTACCGTCATGGTCGGTGATCCTGGCAGCAGGATCACCGAGACGGGACCTCGGTCCGCGTGCTCACTGGGTCCGAACCGCGGCGAGCACGGTGGAAGGCGCCAACCGCCGAACGTGGCTGGCGCCTGCCAGGCCACCACGTCTCCCCCGCCACCGGCGAGATCTCCTGCACCTCGCCGACGCCGCTCCGCCCGCTCAGACCTCGTCCTGGTCCGCCTTGTACGCCAGGAACTCCCGCTCCAGCGCGTCGTTCTCCTCCACCCAGCGGCTGCGGCGCTCGGCCGCCTCCTCCTCCGTCACCGACTCGCGCAGCCACCGGCCGTAGTCGGGGTCGTCCGGCCCGACCTCCACGTAGCCGTTGCCGATCAGGCGCCCGTCCTCGCTGGCCAGGCTCCGCGGCACCCGCAGGGTCCCGTCAGCGAGCCGGATGACGTACATGGCCTATCACCTAGATTCCATAGCGCCTGTTGAAGAACAGCATGACGTCGAGCGCCATCCTCGTGTGGCCGCCGAGCATGTCCACCAGGGCCGGACGCTGGCGCGCGGCGATCGCGGCGAAGGCGTCGGCGAAGAACTCCTTGCGGCCCAGCCCGCCGCCCTGCCGGTGGAACGACGAGACCAGCAGCGGCTCCACCCGCTCGTACAGTGCCACGAACTCCGGCGAGTCCGAGACCCATTCGCCGAAAGCCGAGTCGATGTCGTCGATGGCGTGGCCCACCTCGTGCATCATCACGTCCGGCGTCGGGGAGGGCCGGTCCCCCACCACGATCTTGCGCTCGCCGTACGCGCCGGCGCAGATGTCCCAGGAGGCGCGGCCGGACGGCAGCGGCGCGCCGCGCAGATAACCCATGTCGTCCAGATCGGGGACGCCGCCGGGGCCGACGTAGATGCCCTCCAGGCCGTCGGCGAGCTTCTCCTTGAGCCGGTCGGGCAGCCGGGCCAGGCTCTCGACCGCGCGCACCACCTCGGGGGGCGGCGGGCCCTTCCTGGCGTCCCACTGGCGGTGCAGAATCCGTTCCAGCTTGCCGCAGTGGCGCAGCCCGTCGCCCATCGGCGGTGCGTCGGGGCGGTTGGGCTGCGCCCGGGGTAAGGCGTCCGGGAGCTCGAAGTCCTGCCAGGTGTAGCGGGGCTCCTCGACGACCGCGGCGGACAGCCGCTCGCGGCCGTTCCACAGGCGCGGCCGGTCGCTCTCGGGAGTCTTCTCCGGGCGGCGCGGGCGCTCGTGACGCCGGTCCTTCCCCGCGCGGCGGGACCGTTCCGGGTCGGGGGGATCGCCCACGCCGGGCGATCCGGCGCCCCGGACCGGAGCGTCGGCCTGCCTGCCGCGGCGGCGGGCGGACCAGAACGACCGTTCCGCCTCGGGCGGCGCCTCGGCCCGCCGGGAGAAGAGGTAGGAACCGCGCCGCCACCATCGGCCCCGCCGATGGCGTCCCTTGTCACTGGAAATGGCCATCGCACCTCTCGCCGGCCGCTGAGAACCGGGTTCCACGGTACGACGCCGATGTCCCACTAGTCATCAGCAATCGGACATCAGGTGGCACGATCGGTCTGGAGATGGCTTACAGTTCGGGCATGGCAGGTGTTCTAATCGGCCTGGCTCTTCTGGCCTTCTGGCTGTTCTCGCTGTTCGATGTCATCACGACCCCCGACGAAGAGGTCCAGCAGTCCCCCAAAGCCGTCTGGTTGATCATCGTGGCCGCGGTCCCCATCGTGGGCGGCGTCTTCTGGATGATGCGTGGCCGGCCCAGGGCGACCGTCGCCGCGGGACCGGTAGCCGGCAACGCCGGAGCCGCCCCCAAGGGCCCCGACGACGACCCCGACTTCCTGAAGGAACTCGACCGCCGCCTGCGCGGTGAGCCGGAGAACTGAGCTTCCCCCGGCTCCCCCGCCCTACCCCCCTCCGACCAGTATTTGCCGAAGTTTTACGGCCAGGGCCGCACAGTGCCGTGCGACCCGGTCAGGCGTAGCTGTGCAGCCCTGAGATGAAGATGTTCACGCCGAACAGGTTGAACAGCAGGCACGCCAGGGCGATGAGCTGCACGATCGTCGCCTTGTGCCCGCGCCAGCCCGCGGTGACCCGCGCGTGGAGGTAGGCCGCGTAGCCGATCCAGGTGATGAAGGACCAGACCTCCTTCGGGTCCCAGCCCCAGTAGCGGCCCCACGCCTTGTCCGCCCAGAGCGCGCCCGCGATCACCGCGAACGTCCACACCGGGAAGGCCAGCACGATGGCCCGGTGCGCCACCCTCTCCAGGTCGGCCCGGGCCGGCAGCCTCGACAGCCCGTCGCCGCGGATCAGGTAGAGGATGCCCGACGCCCCTGCCAGGAAGAACAGGCCGCTGGCCACGATCGCGGCCGTCACGTGGATGGCGATCCAGTACGAGTTGAGCGCCGGCACCACCGGGCCCGCCGCCGTGTAGAACTGCAGCACGGCCAGCCCGAGCCCGAGCGCCCCCGCGAGCATGACGAAGGCCCCGAGGTAGCGGATGTTCTGCCGGAGCTGGGCCACCAGGAACGTGGTCACGACGGCCAGGCAGATGGCCACCACGAACTCGTACAGGTTGCCCCACGGCCAGCGCTCGACGGCGAGGCCGCGCGTGACGAGGGCGGCCAGGTTGGCGGCCCAGCCGATCCAGGCGATGACCAGCCCGGCGAGGCCCGCCTTGGGCGCCCAGGACGGCGGTTCGATCCCCTCGGCCGGCTCCGTGTCGCTCTCGGCCGTCTCCGGCCCGGCCGCTCCGACGGCCGCCGGGACCCGGGCGCCGCGCCGTACCTGAGAGGCGTCGCGGCGCGCCCGCCCGAAGGCGAGCTCCACCGCGAAACCGATCATTGCGGCCAGGTAGAGCAGGACGGCGGCGACCACCAACAGGTCGCTCAGCTCTGCCAGTGTCTCAGCGGACATCCTTGTCTCCTGCTAGTTCCTTGACGATGTCGTCGAACTCCTCGGCGAACCCGGCCGCGGAGCCTTCGGTGCGGGTGAGCCCGCCCACGTCCACCGTGCCGTCCTTGACCCGCACCCACACCCGCCTGCGGCGGATCATGAGCGAGAGCGCGATGGCGACGGTCGCGACGGCCGCCGACAGCAGGGCCGGGAGCCGGCCGGGGTCGTGGGCGATCTGGAGCGTGATCCACTCCTTGACGCCGGTGAACTCCAGCTTGCCCGCCCCGCCGGGCAGCTCCAGGGACTTGCCCACGGCCAGCGGGTCGCCCGCGGACTCACCCATCACCAGCGGGTCGAGCTTCTGCATGATCTCCGGCGGCGCGAGCTCGTACACCGACTGCGGCCGGCCCGAGTCCAGCCCCAGATCGCCGCTGAACGCGCCGAGGACCTGCACCTCGGGGTTGACGGCGGCGGGGAAGGACGAGGCGTGGCCGCCGTCCGTGAGCGGCGTGCTGGTCGGCAGGAAGCGGAGCAGGAACCCGAGCTGCGACGGCCGGGCGTCGGGCACCTTCACCACGCAGCCGGAGGTGAGCGTGGCCTTGTCCTCGATGAGGCACGGCACCGCCCCCTCGAAGGCGACCTGCCCCTCGCCGTCGGTCACCCGGAGGACGGGGGCGTAGCCGTGGCCGATGAGGTAGGTCAGGGTGCCGTTGACGTCGAGCGGCTCGTTGACCTTCAGCTCGTAGTCGCGCTCGGGCGCGCCCGGCGCGTCGCTGACCTTGAGATGGGCGGAGAAGTCGAGCTCCTGGCCCGCCTTGTCGCCGCCGAACTGGTAGCTGGCCTCGAAGTCGCTCAGCTCGAACGCGAACGGCTCCAGCGACTCGGCGCTCACCCGCGCCCCGGGCATGTAGCGGTCGTAGGCGGCGACGGTGTTGGCGAACCCGTCGCCCTCGACCACGAGCACGTTGCCCCGGTAGCCGTAGACCGAGCCGATGCCGACGGCGAGCAGCAGGCCGACCAGCGCGATGTGGAAGAGCAGGTTGCCGGTCTCGCGCAGGTAGCCCTTCTCGGCGGCCACCCAGCCGTCTCCGGTGACCACCCGGAAGCGGAGCCGGCGCAGGCGCTTGGCGGCCTCCTCGGCGGTCAGGTCGCTCGTGAAGGCGGCGTGGTGCGGCAGCCGCGACAGGTTGCGCGGCGCCGCGGGCGGCTTGCGGCGCAGCTCGCGCAGGTACGTGACGGTACGCGGGACGATGCAGCCGATCAGCGAGGTGAACAGCAGCAGGTAGATGGCCGCGAACCAGACGGAGCTGAAGACGTCGAAGAGCTGGAACCGCTCGTACCACTCGGCCAGGCCGGGGCTCTCCTCGTACAGGAGCGCCACCTTGTCGGGCTCCACGCCGCGCTGCGGGATCAGCGAGCCGGGGATGCTGGCCAGCGCGAACAGGAACAGCAGGATCAGCGCCGTCTTCATCGAGGTGAGCGACCGCCAGGTCCAGCGCAGCCAGCCCACCGGCCCGAGCCCCGCCCTCCGGGGCTCCTGCTCCTTCTTCAGCTCGGAGACCGTCATCAGATCACCGGCCTGAAGCCGCCGATGAGGCCCTGCATGGCCGCGATCATCTCGCCCCACAGCCCGGTCACCAGGGCCAGGCCGACGGCGACCATCATGCCGCCGCCGATCCGGGTGATCAGCCGGGAGTGCTTGCGGATGGCGCGGAAGGTGCGCAGCGCCTTGCTGTAGGCCAGGGCGGCGGCCACGAACGGCAGCCCGAGCCCCAGCGCGTAGGCGACGGCCAGCAGCGCGCCGCGCGAGGCGCTGCCCTCGTTCAGCCCGAGCGTGAGCACCACCGCCAGGGTGGGCCCGATGCAGGGCGTCCAGCCGAGCCCGAACACCACGCCGAGCAGCGGCGCCCCGGCGAGCCCGGCGGCGGGCACCTTGTGGATCCGCACGTCGCGCATCAGCCACGGGAAGACGCCCAGGAACGCCAGCCCGAGCACGATCGTCAGCACGCCGAGCACCCGTGTGATGAGGTCGGCGTTGACCAGCAGCGTCTGCCCGAGCTGCCCGAACAGCGCGCCGCTGAGCACGAACACGGCCCCGAACCCGGCGACGAAGAGCGTGGTGCCGAGCACCAGCCGCCCCCGCCGGGGATCGTCGCTCATGCCCGTCACGTACGAGAGATAGCCCGGTACCAGCGGCAGCACGCACGGCGACAGGAACGACACCAGCCCCGCCAGCGCCGCGATCGGCACGGCCAGCAGCAGGGAGCCGGAGGCGACGAGCTCACTCATCACGCACCTTGACCACCGCGTCCTTCAGATCGGTGTAACGGACGGCGCCGAGCGCCCTGGCGGCGATCCTGCCCTGCTTGTCGATGATGAGCGTGGAGGGGATGGCGGCGGGCGGCACCGTGCCCTGGAAGGCCAGCGCGACCTTGCCCGGCTGGTCGTAGATGCTCGGGTAGCCCGTGTCCTGGGCGCGCTCGAAGGCCAGCGCGTCGGCCTTGCGGTCCTTGAAGTCGACGCCGAGGAACTCGACGCCGGTGTCCTTGGTCTCGGCCGCGACCTCCTTGAGCACCGGTGCCTCGGCCCGGCAGGGCGCGCACCAGGATGCCCAGAAGTTGAGCACGACGACCTTGCCCTTGTGCGCGGCAAGCGAGGCCGTGCCGCCGTCGAGGGTCGGGCCCTCGACCGCGGGCGCGGGCTTGCGCTCCGCGGCCTCGAACACCTGCATCTTCCCGTCGCCCGCGACGAATCGCGTGTCGCCCGCCTGCGGTTGCCCGCTCTGGCTGCCCGCGCATCCGGTCACCAGAGCGGCGAGAAGGATCAGGGAGATGGACTTCACGCGCACGGGAGAAGATCTCCTTGTACTACAACCGGTAGAGCTTGCAACTCTACCGGCGTCATCAGGCGCCCGGGACGCTGGGGCCCCGCTCGATCGACCCGGCCGGCTCGCTGTAGCCGACGCTGACGAGCCGGTCGCCCTCGAAGGTGAACGTGGTCAGGCTGGCCAGCGCGCACTGCCTGCGCCGGGGGTCGTGCCAGAGCCTGCGCCGGCCCTCCGCGGCCATCCGGACGGCCCAGATCGGCAGTTGGTGGCTGACCATGATGATCTCGTGGCCGCGCCATTCCTTCCGCGCGTCGTCGATGGCCGCGCGCATCCGCGCCACGATCGCGGGGTACGGCTCGCCCCAGGACGGGCGCATCGGGTTCCAGAAGTAGCGGTAGTTGCGCGGGCTGCGCAGGATCTGCAGGCCCTGGCCGACGGCCCGGCCCTGCAGCAGGTTCTCGGCCTCCAGCAGCCGGTCGTCGATGATCACCTCAAGCCCGTGGACGGCCGCGACCGGCGCCGCGGTCTCGCGGGCCCGTTCGAGCGGCGAGCTGTAGACGGCCGCGATGTCGCGGCCGGACACCGCCTTGGCGACGGTCTTGGCCATCAGCTCGCCCGTCTCGGACAGGTGATAGCCCGGCAGCCTGCCGTAGAGGATGCCGCCGGGGTTGTGCACCTCACCGTGGCGCAGCAGGTGGACGACGGTGGTTTCAGCCATGGTGCCGCCCAGCTTATCCGCTCTTGAGCGCCGTTCCCGGCTGCTGAGCGTCCTCAGCCGGACGCCCAGCCGTTCTCCGCGCCGCTGCTGGCCCGTACGAGGGCGTCGACCGTCGCCCTGATGGCCGGGCGGCGCGCCGCGTCGCTGCGCCAGAGCGCGGAGATGCGGCGGGTCTGCCGCGGCAGCAGGGGGATCAGGCGGACCCCCGGCGGCACCGGGTCGCGGCCCAGGCGCGGCACGATCGCGCAGCCGAGCCCGGCGGCGACCAGTGCGAGCTGGGTCGGGTACTCGTCGGCCATGTAGGTGATCTCGGGCTCCAGCTCGGCGCTGCGCAGCGTGAACACCAGCCAGTCGTGGCAGATGGTGCCGGGCGAGGAGCTGATCCACCGCTCGCCGGAGAGCGCCGACAGCTCGATCTCCTTGCTGCCGGCCAGCGGATGGTCCGCGGGGAGCGCCACGTCGGCCACGTCGTCGAGGAGCGTCTTCCTGGACAGGCCGTCGGGGAAGGGCATCGGCCGGTTCAGCCAGTCCTGCACGATCACCAGGTCCAGCTCTCCCCTGGCGACCTCGCGGATCACCCTCTCGGGCTCCCGCTCGTACAGCTGCACCGACAGGTCGGGGTGGCGCTGCCTGAGCTCGGCCAGCGCGGCCGGGAGCAGGCCGCGGGCGGCGGTCGGGAACGCGCCCACGTTGAGCCTGCCGACGACCTCGCCGCGCAGCGCCTCGAAGTCGGCCTCGGCGGTCTCGACCAGGGCGAGGATGCGCTCGGCGTGCTCGGCGAGCAGCCCTGCGGCGTCCGTCAGGCGGACCCCGCGCCCGTTCCGCTCGACCAGCCGCGCGCCCGTCTCCCGCTCCAGCTTGGCGATCTGCTGCGACACGGCCGAGGGGGTGACCATCAGCGCGTCGGCGGCGGCGCCCACCGAGCCGTAGACGTGCACGGCGTGCAGGGCCTTGAGCCGGTTCAGGTCCAACATGTAAGCGAGTCTAAAGCGTTGAGGGTAGAAAGTCTCGCTTGTCCTTCATTCTGTAGCAATGGAAAATAGTTGCCATGAGAATCCTTAAGCATAAGAAGAAGCCCTACCAGTCCACCCCCTACCTCAAGACCCTCGCCCAGCAGGCACGCGAGCTCCGCTCCCGCAAGACCGCCTGAGCCCGCGACCCGCCGTGACCACCCTCCGCCCCCTCCACCTGGCGCTCGCCATCGGGCTGGCGGCCGTATGGGGCGTCAACTTCGTCGTCATGCAGGTGGGGCTGGAACACTTCCCGCCCCTCCTCTACGCGGGCCTCCGGTTCGCGATGGCGGCCTTCCCCGCACTCCTCCTGGCCGGCCGCCCGGCGGTGCCCTGGCGCTGGGTCGCCGCCGTCGCCGCCACCCTCGGGGCCGGCCAGTTCGGCCTGCTGCTGGTCGGCATGCGGGCCGGCATGCCCGCCGGGCTCACCTCGCTGGTCCTGCAGATGCAGGTGCTCTTCACCATCCTGTTCGCGGTGACGCTCCTCGGCGAACGCCTCACCACCCGCCGCGTCCTCGGCCTGACCGCCGCCTTCGGCGGCCTCGCCCTCGTCGCCCTCGACTTCGGCGCCTCCGGCCCCATCGGCGCCTTCGCCCTCTGCGTCGCCGCCGCCGCGGCCTGGGGCCTCGGCAACGTCGCCCAGCGCAGAGCCGCCCCGCCGGACGCGCTCCGCTTCATGGTCTGGGTCAGCGCCCTGTCGTCCCCGCCGCTCCTGCTCCTGTCCCTCTGGCTGGAAGGCGTCCCCGACCTGGCCTCTCCCCTGGAGGGCTGGCTGTCCCTCCTGTACGTGGCCTTCATCTCGACACTCGGCGGCTTCGGCCTCTGGGGGTTCCTCCTGCGCCGCTACGACGCCTCCACAGTCGCCCCCTACACACTCCTGGTCCCCGTCTTCGGCATGACCTCGGCCGCCCTCTTCACCGGCGAGCCCCTCACCTGGCTCAGGATCGCGGCAGGCGCGTTGATCGTCACCGGCGTCCTCTACGCGGGCACCCGGCCCCGGCGTCGTGCCGAGGTCGTCAGCCCGCGAACCCGAGAGGAGATCGCGCTGGCGGAGTAGGGCGGATCCGGGGTCGGCAGATCGGGGATTGAGAGCTCGGCAGATCTGGGACTCGGAGCCCGGCAGATTCGGGACTCGGAGCCCGGCAGCTTGGCGACTCGATCTACGGCAGATTGGCGACTACAAGCCCGGCAAATCTGGGACTGGAGGCGCGGCAAGCTTGGGAAAGCGCCGACACCAGCCGACCTCAGAGCGACCCGATCTTCACCTCGCCGGTGATCAGACAAGCCACTGAGGTCGAACATAACCGGCTTTATCCACATCTATCGTTTATGGACTTCATCGATGTGGACAGCGAGCGGGAACGGCACCTCGACTGGGACGGCTGCTTCAACATCCGAGACCTCGGCGGCATCCCCATCCCCGGCGGCGGAACCACCCGGCGCAAGGCCGTCATCCGATCGGACAACCCCGAGCGGCTCACCCCCGAAGGATGGTCGGCCCTCGTCGCCCACGGCGTCCGGACCATCGTCGACCTGCGCGACCCCGCAGAGCACCGAGCCGACACCCACCCCAGGCCCGCAAGCCTGACCACCGTGCACGTGCCGCTGGACGACTCGGACGACACCCCGTTCTGGAACCGGATCCGGGACGACCAGCTCGACGGATCGCCGCTCTACTACCGGCCGTTCCTGGAGCACAAGGCCGAACGGTGCGCCGCCGCACTGACCGCCGTCGCCCGCGCCCAGCCGGGCGGCGTCCTCATCCACTGCGGACTCGGCCGCGACCGCACCGGCCTCATCGCCATGCTCCTGCTCGCCCTCGCCGGAGCCAGCCCGGACGACATCGCCGCCGACTACGAACTGAGCGCCTCCCGCCTTCCCCCGCTCTTCACCGCCCTGGGCCTCGACGACCAGACCGAGACGATCCGCAACATCCTGGCCCGCAGGAACACGACAGCCCGCGCCGCCCTGCTCGCCGCTCTGGACGGACTCGACGTGGCGGAACGGTTACAGCAGGCAGGCTTGTCCCCTCAGGATGCCCAGGCCATTCGTGGTCGCCTGCTCGACGCTTGAAAGAGACGCCTCACACACGGGGGTCAGGTCCAGCCCGCACTCGGCGGCACATTGGCCAGACCGAAGGGCCTCACACACGGGGGTGCAGGGGGCCGGGAGGCCCCTTGCCAAGGGGTGCGGGGAGCTCGGCTCCCCGCTGAGCACAGCCCGAGCACGATCGGCGCGGAGCGCCTGACGGGCGAGGACCTTGCTTTTCAGCCCGGCAAAGTCAGAGAACCGCCGCGGCGGCCTTGGCGGCGGCCGGGAGAGCCTCACCGATCCGGTTCAGGGCGGCGTCGTCGTGGGCGGCCGACAGGAACCACGCCTCGTAGGCCGACGGCGGCAGGTAGACGCCCCGGTCGAGCATGGCGTGGAAGAACGCCGTGTAGGCCGCCGTGTTCTGCGTCTGGGCGTCGGCGAAGTTCGTGACCTGGCGGTCGGTGAAGAAGATGGAGAACAGGCTGCCCGCCGTCTGCAGCCGGTGCGGCACCCCGGCGGCCGTCAGCGCCTCGGTGGCGGCCTGGGCGACGGTGCGGGCGGCGGCGTCCACCTTGGCGTAGGCGTCGTCGTCGAGGGCGCGCAGGGTGGCCAGCCCGGCGGCGCAGGCCAGCGGGTTACCCGACAGCGTCCCCGCCTGGTAGACGGGCCCCTCGGGCGCCAGATGAGCCATGACCTCGGCCCGCCCCCCGAAGGCCGCCGCAGGAAGCCCGCCGCCCATGACCTTGCCGAACGTCATCAGGTCAGCGTCGACCGGGTCCAGCCCGTACCAGCCGGAACGCGAGACCCGGAAGCCCGTCAGCACCTCGTCCACGATGAGCAGCGCCCCGTGCCGGTCGCACAGCTCGCGCAGCCGGGAGTTGAAGCCGTCGAGCGGCGGCACGACGCCCATGTTGGCCGGGCACGCCTCGGTGATCACGCAGGCGATCTCGGCCGCCGAGAAGGCCTGCTCCACGAGGTCGATCGCGTTGTAGGGCAGCACGATCGTGTCGGCCGCGGAGGCGCCGGTCACGCCGGGGGTGTCGGGCAGCCCGAACGTCGCCACCCCGGACCCGGCAGAGGCCAGCAGCGCGTCGACGTGCCCGTGGTAGCACCCGGCGAACTTGATCACCTTGGACCTCCCGGTGAACCCGCGGGCCAGCCGCACCGCGCTCATCGTCGCCTCGGTGCCGGAGCTGACCAGCCGCACCTTCTCCACGGGCGCCATCCGGGCGACGATCTCCTCGGCGAGCTCCACCTCTCCGGGGGTCGCGGTCCCGTACGAGAAGCCGCGCGCGGCGGCCTCGGCCACCGCCTCCGCGACCGCCGGGTGGCGGTGTCCCAGGATCATCGGCCCCCACGAGCACACCAGGTCGACGTACTCGTTGCCGTCGGCGTCGGTGATCGTGGCTCCCTGGCCGGAGACCATGAAGCGCGGCGTGCCGCCGACCGCGCCGAACGCGCGGACCGGCGAGTTCACCCCTCCCGGCACGACGGCGCTGGCGCGGGCGAACAGGTCCTCGGAGTTCTGTGTACGGCTCACGCGACCAGGTTAGTCGGCCAGTACCTCGAGGACCCTGAGCGGGTCGGGGAGCGGGCGGCCGTCGGGCGGCCGGAGCCAGGAGACGGGCTGGCCGGTGGGAAGGGTGGAGGGCGGTGCCAGAACGTAGCTGTCGCGGCAGTGCCAGCGCAGGCCGGGGGTGTCTTCGATGGTGGCCGGGACGCAGTCGAGCTGGCAGGTCCACCACTCGTCCTCGTCCTCGGGGTTGCCCCGGGTGGCCACGTAGAACAGAACCCGGTCGCCGTTGGCGGCGACCGGGCCCGATGGAGTCTCTCCGCTGTCGATCTTGCTGAGGGCCGGCAGGCCGGCGGAGAGCGGCACGTCGAACACGTCGAACACGCGGCCGGTCGGCAGGATGATGTTGGCTTCGGGGTCGCTCTGCCACCAGCGGGTGAGCTGGGCCGTGTCGGTCGTGGCCTGGAGGCTCCAGGCGGGTGAGAGCGGGTGAGCGCCGGGGTTGGGACAGCCGACCCGGTCACAGGAACAGGCGCGCGGTCCGTGGCGCAGCGGGTGCGCGCCCCGCACGACAGGCCATCCCAGCGCCGCGTAGTTGAGTACGGATTCGAGTCGACTATGCCGCCGCGTCCGTTTTCTGGTACGGCGAGCCAGAGGTACCCCCACCATGGTGTCTCCCGTCAAGATCCCCGTGCTTGCGGCAGCCCCGTTACCTGCGGCCTAGCGCGCACTCGGGACACACCAGCACTTCTCATGGCACTCTAACGCACAGGCCTCAGGGGTTGACCGGAAACCCCTGGGTTAGAGACGGCGCGCCACCTCGGTCGCCCAGTAGGTCAGGATCAGGCCAGCCCCGGCGCGTTTGATGGAGACCAGCGATTCCATGATCATCCGCTCGCGGTCGACCCAGCCGTTGGCGGCGGCGGCCTCGATCATCGCGTACTCGCCGCTCACCTGGTAGGCGGCGACGGGCACGTCCACCTCGTCGCGGAAGCGGCGGATGACGTCGAGGTAGGACAGCGCGGGCTTGACCATGACGATGTCGGCGCCTTCGGCCAGGTCGAGCCGGACCTCGCGGAGCGCCTCCTCCACCGCGCCCGCCGGATCCTGCTGGTGGCTGGCCCGGTCGCCGAACTGCGGCGCGCACTCGGCGGCGTCGCGGAACGGCCCGTAGAAGGCGGAGGCGTACTTCGCCGAGTAGGCCATGATCGGCAGCTCGGCGAAGCCCTCGGCGTCGAGCACCGCCCGGATGGCCCCGACCTGCCCGTCCATCATGCCGCTCGGCGCGATCACCTGGGCGCCCGCCCTGGCCTGCGCGACCGCGATGGACGCGTAGCGCTCCAGGGTGGCGTCGTTGTCGACCTCACCGGCGTCGGTGAGGATGCCGCAGTGGCCGTGATCGGTGAACTCGTCGAGGCAGGTGTCGGCCATCACCACGAGGGCGTCGCCTACCTCGGCGCTCACCTCGCGCAGCCCTGCCTGGAGGATGCCGTCGGGGTCGTCGGCGGCCGAGCCGCGGGCGTCCTTGACCGCGGGCACGCCGAACAGGATCACCCCGCCCACCCCGGCCTCGGCGGCCTCCAGCGCGGCCTTCCGCAGCGAGTCGAGGGTGTGCTGGTAGACGCCGGGCATCGAGGCGACCGGGTTCGGCTCGGTGATGCCCTCCTTGACGAACATCGGGAGGATCAGGTCGGCGGGGTGCAGCCGGGTGCCGGCGACCATCCTGCGCAGCGCCGGAGCGCGGCGCAGCCGCCGCGGGCGGGCCACCGGGAACTCGGCGCTCACTTGGCGGTCCTCCTCCTGGCTCCCCGGCGCATCTGGGACGGCTTGCGCAGCGTCTCGCCCGCGGCCAGGGCCGCCGACCGCCGCTTGGCGCCGAACTCCGCGAGCGCGGCCGCCAGGTGGGAGACGGACGGCTTGTCGGCCATGACGTCGACCCGCAGCCCGAACTCCTCGGCCGTCCGCGCCGTCTGCGTCCCGATCACCGCGATGACCGTGACGTTGTGCGGCTTGCCGGCGATGCCGACGAGGTTGCGTACGGTCGAGGACGAGGTGAACAGCACCGCGTCGAACCCGCCGCCCTTGATGGCCTCGCGGATCGGCGCGGGCGGCGGCGCGGCCCGGACGGTCCGGTAGGCGGTGACGTCGTCGCACTCCCAGCCCAGCTCGGTGAGCCCGGCCACGAGCACGTCGGTGGAGATGTCGGCCCTGGGCAGCAGCACCCGGTTGATCGGGTCGAGCATCGAGTCGTACGGCGGCCACTCCTCGACCAGGCCCTCCGACGACTGCTCGCCGGACGGCAGCAGGTCGGGCTTGACGCCGAAGTCGATCAGCGCCTGCGCGGTGGCGTCGCCGACCGCGGCGACCTTGAGCCCGGCGAAGGCACGCGCGTCGAGGCCGTACTCCTCGAACTTCTCGCGCACCGCCTTGACGGCGTTGGTGCTGGTGAAGGCGACCCACTCGTAGCGGCCGGTGACCAGGCCCTTGATGGCCCGGTCCATCTGCTGCGGGGTGCGCGGCGGCTCGACCGAGATGGTCGGCACCTCCTCCGGCACCGCCCCGTACGAGATGAGCTGCTCGGAGAGGGCCTGGGACTGCTCGCGGGTCCGCGGCACCAGCACCCGCCAGCCGAACAGCGGCTTGGTCTCGAACCACGACAGCGTGTCGCGCATGCCGACGCCCTCGCCCACGACGATGAGGGCGGGCTCGGTCAGCGCGGCGTTCTTCAGGTCTGCCTGCAGCTTGCCCAGCGTGGACACCACCGTGTGCTGGTCGGTGGTGGTGCCGGAGGCGGTGACGGCCACCGGCGTGGTGTCGGGCTTGCCCCCGGCGATCAGCGCCTTGGCGACCGGCGCCGCCTCGGCCACGCCCTGGTAGATGACGAGCGTGCCGGGACAGGCCGCGTGGGAGGCCCAGTCCTGGTCGCGGGCGGCGTTCACGATGCGGAACTCGGGCATCGACTCCGTGGTGGCGATGCCCGCGTAGCCGGGCACGGCGGTCGCCGACGGCACGCCGGGCACGACCTCGAAGTCCACCTCCGCCGCGGCGCAGGCCGCGGCCTCCTCGGAGATCGAAGAGAACAGCATGGGATCCCCCTCGCACAGACGCACCACGACGCGGCCGGCGGCGGCGTGGCGGAGATAGTCGCCCTCGACCACCTCCACCTCGGGCCGGCTGTGCCGCAGCAACGGCCGGTGCCTTTCGTCGCCCAGCACGACGACGTCGGCCTTGCCGAGCAGTTCGGCACCACGCAGGGTGAGGAGGTTCGGGTCACCGGGCCCGGCGCCTACGAACGCGACGAGTCCAGAGGTCGGACGATCGGAGCTCAATGGGAATGCTCCCCCATCAATCTGTCGGCTCCTTCGTGAAGCATCTCGGCCGCGAGCCGGCGTCCGAGATCGTCCGCTTCCGAAGGAGAGCCGGCGGTGGACTTGCGGACCGCCTGACGGCCGTCGATGGCGACGACCGCGGCGGTCAGGTGAAGAGTCTGCCCATCATCGATGCCGAACGCACCCACGGGGGCAGAACAGCCGGCTTCGAGCGCGGCCAGGATGGACCGCTCGGCGGTCACCGCGGAGCGGGTCCGCGGGTCGTCGAGCCGGCCCAGGAATTCGACCATATCCTCTCGTTCGGAGAGACACTCCACGGCGAGCGAGCCCTGGCCGGGCGACGGCAGCATCTCGTCGACCTCGAAGATGTTCGCGATCTCGGCCGTACGCCCGATCCGGGTCAGGCCCGCCGAGGCGAGCACGACCGCGTCCACCTCGCCGTCGGCGATCTTGCCGATGCGGGTCTCGGCGTTGCCGCGAATCGGCACGTACTCCAGGTCGGGCCGGAGCGCGCTGAGCATGGCGACGCGGCGCGGCGAGCCGGTGCCGACGCGGGCGCCCGCGGGCAGGTCGAAGAACTTGGTCGGCCCGACGAGCGCGTCGCGGTGGTCGTGGCGGACGGGCAGCGCGGCCAGCGAGATCCGCGGGTCGGGCTTGGTCGGCAGGTCCTTCAGCGAGTGGACGGCGAAGTCGATCTCGCCCTGCAGCAGCTTGTCGCGGAGCGCGCTGACGAACACGCCCGTGCCGCCGAGCTGGGCCAGGTGGGCCTTGCTCACGTCGCCGAACGTGGTCACGCCGACGAGCTCGATGGCGCGCCCGGTCTTCTCGGTGTACGCGTCGGCCACCATCCGCGACTGCGTGGTGGCCATGTTGCTGCGACGAGTGCCCAGCTTCAGGGGCTGCGAGGTCACAGCTCTACCTCCCTTACCGCTTCAGGCATCTTCGGATCGAGGTCGAACAGCTCACGCAGCGCTTCCGCGTAGTGATCACCGCCCGGCGAGGTGGCGAGCCGCTTGACCCGCACGGTCGGTTCGTGCAGGAGCTTGTCGACGACCCGCTGCACGGTCAGGGTCACCTCGTCCTTGGTCTTCTCGTCCAGGCCGGGCACCCTCATCATCAACCTGCCCAGCTCGGACTCGACCACGCCCGCTGCCTTGCTCCTTAGCGCCACCACGGTCGGGGTGACGCGGGCGGCGCGGGCGGCGTCGAGGTAGGCGGCCAGCTCCTCGGCGACGAGCTTGCGCACCTCGCGCACGGCGTCGCCCTCGCGGGAGCCGATGCCGGACTCACGGATCGTCTCCAGGTCGACCAGGGTGACGCCGGGGACGGCGCGCACGCCCGGGTCGATGTCGTGGGGCAGCGCCAGGTCCAGCATGAACACGCCGCGCGTCACCATGTCGGCGGTGATCACGTGGCGTCCGCCGCCGGTGCAGGTGATGACGAGGTCGGCGCGGGCCAGCTCCTCGCGGACCGCGGAGAACTTCACCGCCCGGCCGCCGACGGTCTCGGCCAGCCGCGCGCCTCGCTCG
This sequence comes from Nonomuraea sp. NPDC049649, assembly GCF_040675175.1. Taxonomy (NCBI): domain Bacteria; kingdom Bacillati; phylum Actinomycetota; class Actinomycetes; order Streptosporangiales; family Streptosporangiaceae; genus Nonomuraea; species Nonomuraea sp. NPDC049649. The sequence goes on along the minus strand of NZ_JBFAOH010000018.1, from coordinate 43,597 downwards.
TACGTACGGTTGGCGATGACGATGTCGGTGACCCCGGCGCGCGCCAGCGTGGCGGCGGCCAGGGAGCTCATGGAGCCGGCGCCGATCACCAGGGCGCGCCGCCCGGGCAGCTCGCCGGCGAGGGCGAGACCGGCGGTCACGAGGGAGGCGCCGGCCTTGTCGATGCCGGTGTCGGTCTGGGCCCGCTTGCCCACGCGCAGCGCGTACTGGGCGAGCTCGTTGAGGGTGGCGCCGACGGTGCCGTGCTTCTGCGCGAGCTTGAGCGCCTGGCGGACCTGGCCGAGGATCTGGCCCTCGCCGACCACCATGGAGTCGAGGCCGCACACGACGGAGAACAGGTGCTCGACGGCCCGTTCCTCGTAGTGCACGTACAGGTGCGGGGTCAGCTCGTCGACGGGCACGCCGGAGTGGCGGCTCAGCAGCTCGGTGACGGCGGTGACGGCGGGGTGGAAGCGGTCGACGGCGACGTAGACCTCCACCCTGTTGCAGGTCGAGACCACGAAGGTCTCGGCCACGTTGGAGTCCTTCTGGACGTCGCCCAGGAGCTTGACCAGCGCTTCGCCGGCCACCGACACGCGCTCCAGCATGGCCACCGGTGCCGTCCGGTGGCTGAGCCCGATGGTCAGCACGCTCATTGCGTGTCCACTGCCATGAGTGGCCCCCCAGCCTTGCGTTGCTCGTGGAACGCGAGAATCTGCAGTTCGATGGAGAGATCGACCTTCCGGACGTCGACCGAGTCCGGGACCGTGAGCACGACAGGGGCGAAGTTGAGGATGCTGGTCACCCCAGCGGCAACTACACGATCGCACACTTCCTGTGCCGCTGCCGCCGGTGTCGCCAGAACCACGATCGAAACTCCACGCCGCTTGATCACGGCTTCCAAATCGTCGATATGGTCAACATTCAACCCCGCGATGGTGTCGCCCACTACTTCGGGGTCGGCATCGAGCATTGCAGCGATACGGAAACCCCGGGAAACGAACCCTCCGTAGTTGGCCAGGGCGCGCCCCAGGTTGCCGACGCCGATGATGGCGACGGCCCAGTCCTGGGTCAGGCCGAGCTCGCGGGATATCTGGTAGACGAGGTACTCCACGTCGTAGCCGACGCCGCGGGTGCCGTACGAGCCGAGGTGCGACAGGTCCTTACGGAGCTTCGCGGAGTTGACCCCGGCCGCGGAGGCCAGGTCCTCGGAGCTGACCGTCGGTATCCCGCGCTCGGCCAGTCCGTGCAGTGCCCGCAGGTAAAGCGGCAGCCTGGCGACCGTTGCGTCGGGAATGCCCCGATCGCGGGGATGGGACGGGCTCTTCACGTGCGGGAGCTCCAGGGGAACGGGCGGCCCGGGCCGCGGGGTGGCATCGAACTGTCTTTCAGGTTAATCCTTTTGTGAACCGATGCACAAAGTAATCACCCTGTCCAGGGGCGCTACGGTGGGTGATATGCATCGCATCACCCTCATCGGCAAGCCCGGCTGCCACCTGTGCGACGACGCCCGGGAGATCATCGCCCGGGTGGCCGGCGAGCTGGGCGTCACCTGGGAGGAACTGAACATCGAGACCTCCGAGGAGCTGCGCGAGCGCTACTGGGAGATGATCCCGGTGACGCTCGTCGACGGTGTCCAGCACGACTTCTGGCGCGTCTCCGAAGACCGGCTGCGGGCCGCGCTGACCGCGCCGCGCTCCTAGAACATCACCGCTCCTAGAACATCACCGCTCCTAGAACATCACCGTCGGCAGCGGCACCACCTTGGCCGCGTTGATGTCGAGCTCGATGACGTTGGTGGCCAGCACCATGGCCTGCCGCTCGTTGACGAACCGCTCCACGTGCGGCTGGCGCTGGTGGTCGCGGTAGGCCACCTCGTCGCGGTAGATCTCGTAGACGATGCGCTGCAGGGGCGCCGACTTGACCGAGTGGCAGGCGTACACGAGCGTGTCCGGCTCGTTCTTGCGCACCGCGTCGACGGTCTGCTCGGCGAGCTGGTCGAAGGCGGGGCCGGTGCCGTCGATGAGCGTGAAGACGGTGAGCATGCCGTAGATGTTCGGCGACAGCTTCCCCGACGGGCCCTGCCCGGCGGGCTGGACGGCCGGCTGCGGGCCGGTCACCGGCACGCGCGGGGTGAACACGTCCGCCCCCGGGTAGATCGCGCCGGTCGCGGGCCCCTCGTCGGCCATCGGCGGCGGCGCGGGCTCGGAGTGGACGCCGTTCATCACGTAGCCCGTGGCCGGGCCGGCGTCGGGCAGCGCGTGGTCCTGCGGCATCCTGCCCCCGTAGCCGGTCTCGGGCGGCGCGTGGCCCTGCGGCGTCCTGCCCCCGTAGCCGGCGTCAGGCTGGGCGTGGCCCTGCGGCGTCCTGCCTCCGTAGCCGGTCTCTCCCGTGGCCGGGCCCCGGGACATCCGGGCCGCGTAGTCGGTCTCGCCCGTGGCGCGGTACTCGGCCACCAGGTCGCCCAGCCCCGAGCTGCGCGGCCGCGGCGGGACCGGGGCGGGCCCGTGCGGGCTCGCGGCGACCGGCTCGGGCTCCATCCGGTGCCCCGCCGGGCGCCGTTCCTGGCGCGGCTCGTCGTCGAAGTCGTCGAAGTCGTCGTCGTCCTCGTACGGGGCCAGCGGGCGCAGCACGCAGTACCAGATCGCGGCGGCGGCGACGACCAGCAGCACGGTCGTGATCACGCCGGGCACCGCGAACCGCATCCCGCCCATCAGGGCCAGCCCGGACGGCACGATGACCAGCGAGGCGTGCAGGTTGTCGGTGTCGTACTCGTCGCCGTCGCGCCAGCGCAGCGCGGCCACCACCACCGCGACCGCCATGATCAGCGCCGCCACCACGTGCGCGCCGACCAGCAGGTAGTCGGGGATGATCGCCCAGTGCGTCGCCGCCTTCGGCAGGGTCTTGCCCATCTCATCGGAGCGGAGCGGGTCCATGATGAGGATCACCGACGCCGTGACCGTGTAGGCGCTGCCGAGCAGCCAGGCCAGGAACTTCGGCGGCGTCTTCTCCGCCAGCAGCTGGATCAGCCCGATGGCCATCCAGAGCGGCGCCAGCAGCGACCCGGTCAGCTGGAAGAGCTTGAACGTCACGGCGCCGAACCCCACCACGTGGCCGATCCCGATCACGGTGAGTGACAGGCACAGTGAGCCGGCTGCAACGGTCCAGGCGATCAGCCATCCCTCGCTCTCCTCACGCAACCGCGTGACCAGCGCGCCCGTGGCGATGGCGGCCAGGAGCGCACCTGCGAAAGCGATGACAGCAACGAGGATCTCCATGGTGACTCCAATGCTGCCGGACAAAGCCTCCCAGCCGGTAGCCGAAGAGGGAACTGGTTGGTCCCACACCGTATCTGCCGCTTACTGGAAGTCATGCCACGGGCAAGTGGATTGTGCAATTTCCGGTTGATTTCTAGAGTGTTCGAGCACGCCGCACCCCTTACCCGTAGGGATACCGGATGCCTGACTCGTGGCCGTTCTCCGGGGTCCTCGCGCCGGCTGTCGCCGCGCCGAGCCGGACGACCGAGCCTGACGTGCGTGAAGACCGTGACACCGCCGATGACGACCTGCGCACCCTGGTGCTGCATGCCAAGACCGGAGACTCGAACGCCTTTGGCACGCTCTACGACCGATATGTGGATCTCGTCTACCGCTACATCTATTTCCGGGTCGGCTCCCACCCGCTCGCCGAGGACCTGACCAGCGAGACCTTCCTGCGCGCGCTCCGCCGGATCGCCGATTTCACCTGGCAGGGCCGCGACTTCGGCGCGTGGCTCGTGACCATCGCCAGAAACCTGGTCACCGACCATTACAAATCCGGCCGCTACCGGCTGGAGATCTCCACCGGCGAGGTCCTCGACGTCCCGCTCGACGGGCCGCACATCCCGGAGAACGCCGTGGTCGACGCCATCATCAACGACCGGGTGCTGCGCGCGGTCCGCGACCTCAACCCGGAACAGCAGGAGTGCGTGGTGCTGCGGTTCCTGCACGGCCTGTCGCTCGCGGAGACCGCGCTGATCATGGGGAAGAAGAGTGGAGCGATCAAAGCCCTCCAGTTCCGGGCCGTGCGCTCGCTGGCCAGAGCACTCAAGCATGACCTCGCGTAACCCGCCGCCCCGCAGCGTCGTTAGGCAGGTGTCAAAGCAGCGCAGGGAGCGGCCATGAAGAGGGCGCGCAGATCGCGCGAACGGGTGCTCGACCACCTCACCGAGCTGAGCGAGCGCCCGCTGGGCGGCGGCCCCGACCCCGCCTTCCGCGAGCGCCTGCGCGCCGAACTCGCCTCCGCCCGCGCCCTGGACCAGGCCCCGTCCCCGCGGCACGCCAGGCCGGCGCACCGGCGGCCGCGCCGCAGGCGGCCGTTGCTCGCGCAGCTCGCCTCGGCCGGCGCGGTCGTCACCCTCCTCCTGTCGATGGTCTCCACCTACCAGGCGGTGCCGGGCGACACGCTGTACCCGCTCAAGCGCGCCGCCGAGAGCACGCTGGTCCGTCTCACGACCGACGACGTGGTACGGGCCGAACGCGAGCTGGTGTCGGCCAAGACGCGTGCCAAAGAGGTGGCCCAGCTCCTCGGCGAGTCCGGCGAGGGCCCCCTGGTGGGCAGGACGCTGAAGGAGATGGAGCAGTCCACCCGGGCGGGCATAACGCGGCTGGAACGGGTCGAGCCGCGCTCCCCGAAGATCGGAAAGTTCGCCGAGTCGCAGAAGAACATGGTCGAACCGATGATCGAGAAGCTCGACGGCGACGAGCAGGATCAGGCCGTCGGGTACCTCGATTACATCGAGGGCCTGGTACCCCCGTCTGGGTAAGCTGAGCCCATGTGGCGGCTCATACGACGACGTAACGGTGCCGAGGCCGAGATCGCGGGCGAGGCCGCGGCGGCGGCAGCGGTCGTCATGCCGCCGGCCGAGCCCGACCTGCAGGCGGCGGCGTTCTTCGACGTCGACAACACGATGATGCGCGGCGCCTCGATCTACCACTTCGCCAGGGGGCTGGCCACCCGCGGCATGTTCAACACCCGCGACCTGGCGAAGTTCGCGATCGGCCAGGCGGTGTTCCGGGTGCGCGGCGCCGAGAACCCCGAGCACATCGCGGTGGCCCGCGAGACCGCGCTGGCGTTCGTCGCGGGCGCCAAGGTCGACGACGTGGTCCGGCTCGGCGAGGAGATCTACGACGAGGTCATGGCCGACCGCATCTGGGCCGGCACCCGCGCGCTCGCGCAGAGCCACCTCGACCAGGGCCAGCGGGTGTGGCTGGTGACCGCCACCCCCGTCGAGCTGGCCCGGGTGATCGCCCAGCGGCTGGGCCTGACCGGCGCGCTCGGCACCGTCGCCGAGAGCAAGGACGGCATCTACACCGGCCGGCTGGTCGGCGACCTGCTCCACGGGCCGGCCAAGGCCGAGGCGGTGCGCGCGCTGGCCCGCCGCGAAGGACTCGACCTGACCCGCTGCACCGCCTACAGCGACTCGGCCAACGACCTGCCGATGCTGTCGCTGGTCGGCCACCCGGTGGCCATCAACCCCGACAGCGAGCTGCGCGAGCACGCCAAGAAGCACGACTGGCCGATCAAGGACTTCCGCACCGGCCGCAAGGCGACGCTGACGGCGCTGCCGATCGCGGCCGGGGTCGGCGCGGTGGCCGGCGGGGTCGCCGCCGGCGTCGCGCTCCGCAGGCTCTACCGCTCCCGCTAGCGGAGCGAGGCGAAGAGCCGGTCGGCCTCGGGCTGCTTCCAGGCGATCCGGTTCGGCTCCTCCGGATGGGGGGCCCACGGGACGGTGAGCAGCTTCACCTCGCTGTCCTCCAGCGACATGGCGATCCCGACCATGCGCTCCACGTCGAGCCCGGTATCGGTGGTGACCGACTCCGCCATCACGGACGCGAACTCTCGAAGCCTGTCCGGGTGGCCGAGCAGCGTCTTGGCCTTCTCCACCAGGGCCCGGACCACGACCTGCTGGCGCTTGATGCGGGCGGTGTCGGAGCCGTCGCCGTAGTCGCGCAGCCGCATGTAGGCGGCGGCCTGCTCGCCGTCGAGCAGGCTCTTGCCGGCCGGGAGCGTCAGCTTGGCCTTCCGGTCGTCGACCGGCCGCTTGAGAGTGACCTCGACGCCGCCGAGCGCGTCGACGAGCCGCCCGAACCCGGCGAAGTCCACCTCCAGCATGTGGTCGATCCGGACGCCGGTCAGGCTCTCCACGGCCTGCACGGTGCAGGTCAGCCCACCCCGGGCGTACGCTGAGTTGATCATGTCGGTGCGGGCGGGCGCCGACCCGCAGGCGGGGAGCGCCACGTACGAGTCGCGCGGGATGCTGATCGCCCTGGCCTGCCCCCGGTCGGCGGGCAGGTGCAGCAGGACGATCGAGTCGGTGCGGCCCGGGTCGTCGGTGACGCGGGGGGCGGACCCCCGGTCGGTCCCCACCAGCAGCACGTTCAGCGCCTCGGTCACCTTGGCCGGGCGCGGACCGGCGGGATACGCCGCCGTCGCGTGCGGGCCCCCGAGCAGGAGTGCCGGCACCGCGAAGGCGGCGACCGTGGCCATGGCCGCGGCGGCGACCAGCACGGCGGCCATCCAGCCGCCCCGCCGGCGCTCCTTCCGCCCGGCCGCGGCGCGGAGCAGCCGCTCCCGCTGGCGCACGAGCGTCGCGGGAGGCCGGTGTTCCAGCCGCCTCCCGAAGTCCGCGAGCTTCTCCAGGTCGTTCATCGTCACTCCCCTCCCAGCATCGGGTTGGCGTCGCCGAGGGCCGCGCGGACCTTCCGCCTGCCGAAGCCCGCGAGCTTCTCCAGGTCGTTCACCGTCACTCCCCTCCCAGCATCGGGTTGGCGTCGCCGAGGGCCGCGCGGACCTTCCGCCTGCCCCTGTTGAGGCGGGAGCGCACGGTGCCGATCGGGATGCCGAGCGCCCGCGCGGCTTCCTCGTACGAGAGATCGCCCCAGGCGATGAGCAGCAGCACGTCGCGGTCCTTGGCGGGCAGCGCGGCCAGCGCGCCGGCCAGGCCGGGACGGGCGGCCTGCGCGGTCACCCCGGCGGCGACCCGGTCGGCCGGCGACTCCACGTCGGGGTCGACGGGGGCGCGGAGCAGGGCCCGGTAGCGGGCGGCCTCGGTGCGGTGGTGCCGGGAGACGAGCTTGGTCAGGATGCCGAACAGCCACGGCCGCGCGTCGGGATAGGACAGGTCGTAGCTGCGGCGCCGGGAGAAGGCGACCAGGAACGTCTCGCCGACCAGGTCCTCGGCGGGCTCCGGGCCGAGGCGGCGCGAGACGTACCGGTAGAGCATGCCGGAGTAGCGGTCGAAGAGCTCGGCGAACGCCTCGGGTTCGGTCAGCGAGGCGCCGATGAGCTCCGCGTCCGCGGCCCGGGTGGCGGGTTGTGTGATCATCTCCGCCCTTCTGCGGGGGGATCGGTCGAAGATGTCTCGCCACAACCCGCCATCCGGGTTCACGGCGGCTACAGCTCCTTGCGGAAGCCGCCGTCGACGGCCAGGTCGGCCCCGGTCGTGCTGGCCGAGCGCGGCGAGGCGAGCAGCGCGACCGCGTCCGCCACCTCCTGCGGGCGCACCAGCCTGCCGGTGACCAGGCGCATCATCTCCGGCGCGACCGAGGTGACGACGGTGGCCGCGTCGGCCCCGGCCATCGCGCTGATGACGTCGGCGGCGCCGCCCTCCTTCGTCCACCAGTCGGTGAGCACCGGCCCGGGCGAGATGGTGTTCACCCTGATGCCGCGCGACCCGTACTCCTCGGAGACGGCCTTGCTCACGTGGTTCAGCGCGGCCTTGGCGGCGCCGTAGTCGACGTTCATCGCACCCGGTTGGACGGCCGAGCCCGAGGAGATGTTCACGATCGACCCGCCGCCGCGCTCCAGCATGACGGGCACGGCGGCCCGGATCACGCGCACGGCCGAGAACAGGTTGAACTCGAACATCGCCTGCCAGTCGGCGTCCTGCGGCGTGAGGAACCCCACCCGCGGCAGCGTCACCCCGGGCGGCGGCCCGCCCGCGTTGTTGACCAGGACGTCCAGCCCGCCGAACTCCTCCACGGCGCGGGCCACCGCCCGCGCCGGCGCCTGCGGATCCATCAGGTCGGCGGCGACGTGCACCGCCTTCTCGGGAAGCTCCGCGGTACGGGTGCGGGACACGGCCACGACGTGGGCCCCCTCGTCGGCGAGGGTCCGGGCGACGGCCAGGCCGATGCCCTTGGACGCGCCGGTGACGAGCGCGACGCGGCCGGAAAGCTCAAGATCCATGATGTTCCCCTTCTTCTCTGTCGCCTGGAGAACACCGGCGCCGCCCGGACGGTTGCGCTAGAGGAAGGGCGGGAAAGCGTGGCCGCGGCGCAGCCCGAGCTGGTCGAGCATCTGCTGGATGACCTCGCGGACATGGTCGGTGAGGTTGAAGACCAGCATCGGGTCGTCGGCCGCGCCCGGATCGTACTCGTCCGTACGGATCGGCTCGCCGAACTCGATCAGCCACTTCGACGGCAGCGGCACCAGCCCGAGCGGGCCCAGCAGCGGGAAGAACGGGGTGACCGGCAGGTAGGGCAGCCCCAGCAGCCGGGCCAGCGGCTTCAGGTCGCCGATCTTCGGATAGATCTCCTCCGAGCCCACGATCGCGGTCGGCACGATCGGCACCCCGGCCCTGATCGCCGCGGCGACGAACCCGCCGCGGCCGAACCGCTGCAGCTTGTAGCGCTCGGAGAACGGCTTGCCGACGCCCTTGAACCCCTCAGGGAACACGCCGACCAGCTCGCCCTTGCGCAGCAGCCGTCCGGCGTCTTCGGGGCAGGCCAGCGTGTGGCCGGTCTTGCGGGCCAGGTGGCTGAGGAACGGCAGCCGGTAGACCAGGTCGGCGCCGAGCAGCCGGAGCGCCCGCCCCGCCTCGTCGTGCAGCGCCACCTGCATCATCAGCGCGTCGACCGGGAGCGTGCCGGCGTGGTTGGCCACGACCAGCGCGCCGCCCTCCTCGGGGACGTTCTTCAGCTCCAGCGCCTCGACCCTGAACCAGTGGCGGTAGACGGGCCGCAGCAGCTCCAGCAGCACCTTGTCGGTCAGCTCGGGGTCGTAGCCGAACTCGTCGACCTCGTAGTCGCCGGTCAGCCGCCGCCGCAGGAACGCCAGCACCTCGGCGACCGGGTCGGCGTCCTCGCCGTCGCGGGAGTAGGACGGCGCCGCGCTGATCGGGACGACCTTCGCCCCGTCCTCCTCGCGGGGAACGCTCACCAGCGGTTACCTCCGAACGGGCCTCCGAATGGGCGCAGCCCACGCGAGCGGAGGAAGTCGTCGAACGCGGCCGCGGTGGTGAACTTCGGCCGCCAGCCCAGCTCGGACTCCAGCGCCCCGGTGTCGACCACGCGGCCGTGACTCATGAGGCGGAGCTGCTCGGGAGAGTACTCGACCAGCCCGGCGCCTCGCGCGACGTTGCCCAGCAGCCGGAACGCGGGCGACGGCATGGCCAGCGGCAGCCGCCCGGCCCTGCGCACGCACTGCGACAGCAGCAGCACGCCTGCCCCGGCCACGTTGAACGTGCCGGGGTGATCCTCGGTCGCCATCCGGCGCAGCACCTCGACCGCGTCGTCCTCGTGGACGAACTGCAGCCGCGGGTCGAAGCCGAGCACCGTCGGCAGGACCGGCTGGGTGAAGTAGCGGGTCAGCGGCGAATCGACGCCCGGACCCATGAAGTTGGCGAAACGCAGCAGCGACACGCGGACGTCGGGGCGGCGGCGCGCGAAACCCCGCACGTAGCCCTCGACCTCCACCGCGTCCTTGGCGTAGCCGTGCTCCGGGCTGTCGTGCGGCTCCAGATCCTCGCTGAACACCGCGGGGTCACGCGGCGAGGAACCGTAAACAGCCGTGGTCGAGCGGACCACCACGCGCCGCACGGTCGCCGACCGCTGGCAGGCGCCGAGCAGCTGCATGGTGCCGATGACGTTGTGCTCTTTCATCGCGGCCCGGCCGGTGCTCCTGGACGGGGCGCTCACCAGGCTCATATGGACGACGGTGTCGATGTCGGCGGCCGCGAACACCTGGGCGATGTCGGGGCTGCGCAGATCCACCCGGACGAACTCCGTCCGGCCGAGGGGGATGCCGCCGTCCCCACGGGACGAGGGGGGCGGCACGGTGTCCACTCCGATGACGCGGCCGATGCCCGGATCGGCGGCCAGGACACTCGCCACCCGGGCGCCGATGTGGCGCGAGACCCCGGTGACGAGCACGTTGTGGGTCATCTGCGCCTCGCAGCTGCGTCGTCTACTTCTTGTTGCGCCGCTGGATGCGCGTCTTCTTGAGCAGCTTGCGGTGCTTCTTCTTGGCCATCCGCTTGCGGCGCTTCTTGATCACAGAGCCCACGGGACCCCCAGGTCTTGGTAGCACGTAAAGAATGCGTGCGAGCGCACGCAGGCTCACAGACTACCGGCGATCGACGGTAGATCGCCCCTTGGGGGTGAGCACCCGGCCGCGCGCCGCGGCCGGGCCTCTCCCGCGACTGCACTCACGGCGTGTCGCGACACGCCGCTACACCTGACTCAACCGGCCTCGATGTAGGCCTCGCGAAGATAGTCGTGCACCGCCTGTTCCGGCACCCGGAACGAGCGGCCGACGCGGATGGCCGGCAACTCGCCCGAGTGCACCAGTCGGTAGACAGTCATCTTCGACACTCGCATGACGGTGGCCACTTCAGCCACTGTCAGGAACTTCACCTCACTGAGAGGTCTTTCGCCTGCACCCATCGGACGCCTCTTCCGCACGTGTTTCCGGGTTATCCCCACTGGTGCCATTGCTCACGCACGTGTACTGCCGTCAGCGTAAGTCGGGACTGCGAGTGCGCAAACCCCCTAGTTTCTCAGGACGTTGATCCGCTTGTCAGCCGAATCCGGGAAATGGCAGGTCAACCACCATGTTCAGCGGCTCGTAGAGGTCTTGGAACTGTCCAGACTGCCACACATAAGAGTCGCCCGCGCTGTATCAAAAGTTGGCATAGGGGCTGCGAGCCGCTGGGAATGCAGGGGCGAAAAGACGGTATGAGGATGACCGTTTTGGACTCATAGGGCTGCTGTGACGCGTGTGACGACGCGTTCTGTGAGCGGTTCGTAGTAGCGGGGTAGCACGTTGTCATCGAGCGGCACCACCACTTCGATCTTGCCCTCGGCCTCTCCGACGAAGAGCCCGGGGTCGTTGCAGTCGGCGAATGCCACAGTGGGCACTCCCGCCTCTCCCGCTGCCCCTGCCCAGCCGTGGTCGGCGATAACCAGATCGGGCCGCTCGTCTCCCAGCTCGGCCAGCATGCGCTCCATCGGCTCCGCGTCGTGGGTGTGGACGAACGCGCCCCGGTCGTCGAGCATGGCCACCTCGCCGAGGTAGCGGATACGGCGCGGGCGGCCGAACCCGGAGTTCGAGTAGGTCCAGCCCTCGGCCGGGGTCAGCAGCCGCGCCCCGCGCTCCATGGCGAACCGGGCCAGCGGCAGGTGGATCGCCAGCAGCCCGGTGGGGTGGCCGGTGGCGAACAGCAGCCGCGGCTCCGGACGCGCCAGCGCGCCGGCGATCCGGTCGGCCATCGCGTCGAGCGCGTCGATGGTCCGCTCCGGGTCGATCGTGTCCTGGCCCCAGCGGTGGCCGGGGTCGGCGCTCACCCCCGCCGACTTGACCATGAGCGCCAGCACGTCGCGGAAGCTCCACGACTGCTCGAACGTCAGCCCGAGCATGTAGTAGGGGTCGCCGTTGGCGAGCGAGCTGTAGTGGTCGAGGTTGTTCTCTCGGGGAGTCGCGACATCGCCGGCGATGCGCGTCCGGATCAGATGCTCGCGGAGTTGGTCGCGGCTCAGCACAGATCTTCCTTAAGGCATCGGATCGAGGCCGTGCAGCGGGAACACCGCGTTCCTGGTCGCCATGATCGCACGGTCGATCGGGTCCGCTGGGTCATAACCACCTGACAGGTCGGAATATTCGGGGTCGCGTCCGTCGGTCATCGTGAGCGGCGGCAACTCGCCCGTACGCTCCCGTACGAAACGGCGCCATTCCTCGCTCGTCGGCGTGGCCGGGTCGATCGGGTGGCCGGCGACTTCGGCGATCAGGTGGGTCCAGGCCCGGGGCACCACCTGGACCAGCTCATAGCCCCCGCCGCCGGTGGCGATCCAGCGGCCGCCCGCCGTCTCGTGGGCCAGGCGGTGCAGGTGGGCGTAGGCGGTGCGCTGGCCGTCGAGGCTGAGCATCAGGTTGGCGAGCGGGTCGAGGGCGTGGCTGTCGCAGCCGTGCTGCGTGACCAGGACCTCCGGACGGAACTCGTGCAGCAGCGGCGGCACCACCGAGGCGAAGGCCCGCAGCCAGCCGGCGTCGCCGCAGCCCGCCGGGAGCGCCACGTTGACCGCAGTGCCGTCGGCACCGGTCTCGCCCGGGAACCCGGTGCCGGGGAAGAGCGTGCGCGGGCTCTCGTGCAGGCTGATCGTCAGCACCCGCGGGTCGTCGTAGAACACGGCCTGCACGCCGTCGCCGTGGTGGACGTCGACGTCCACGTAGGCGACCCGGCGCGCGCCCTGGCGCAGCAGCCAGGCGATGGCCAGGGCCGGGTCGTTGTAGACGCAGAACCCGCTGGCCGTGGCGGGCATCGCGTGGTGGAGCCCGCCGGCCACGTTGACCGCGTGCTCGGCCGTACCCTCCCAGACCAGGCGGGCGGCGGCGAGCGAGGCGCCGGCGATCAGCGCGGACGCCTCGTGCACCCCCTTGAAGGCGGGGTTGTCGGTCGTGCCGAGCCCGGCCGACAGGTCGGGGCGGCCGTCGGCGGAGACGCGCTTGACGGCCTCGACGTAGCCGGGGTCGTGGACCATCGCCAGCTCGTCGTCGGTGGCGGGCGTGCAGCCGACCACCTCGACCTTGTCGAGCACGCCGAGCTCTCTGGCCAGCGCCATGGTCAGCTCGACCCGGACGGGCGCGAGCGGGTGTCCGGGGCCGAAGTCGTACGAGGTGAGAGCGTCGTCCCAGATGACCCGCGCCGGCTGGCTCATGCATGCTCCTGTTTCCCTCGCCTTGAGCTGACGTTACCGCAGCGTCAACGGCGGACGTCCATCCACCTCCCCCGGCAAATACCTAGAAACTTCCTTTAACCTCACAAGCATGGGCGTTGGGCGGCGTATCCGTGACGCATGGCGGTTTCTCCATCGCCCTCGGGTCTTCGACATCACCCTGGTGGTCCTGCTGGCCGTGCCGGCGGTCGTCGGCGGTGTCGTGACCTGGTCCCTCGGCGGCGACCTGTCCTTCCTGGTGCCCTACACGCTCAGCCTGCCGCTCCTGCTGATGCGGCGGCAGCGGCCTGTACTGACCGTCGTCCTGCTGCTCGGGATCGACATCGCCGGGATGTTCCTCGGGTCCCCCTCCCGCGTCCCGACGGTCCTGATCGGCTGCTACAGCCTCGGGCGTTACACGGACGGGCGCTGGGCCGCCATCGTCGGCGGAGCCGGCGGCTTCCTGTACGGGGCCGCGATCACGATCGCGAGCGCCCTGGATCCGGGGCCGGACCCGGAGGGGCTCTGGCTGGCCGGCCTGGGGAACGTCCTGCTCCCGGTGGGGCTGGGCCAGTTCGTCCGGATCCGGGCGGAGCTGCAGGAGCGGGCCCGGCGGGAGGCCGCCGACGAGGCGGTACGGGCCGAGCGGCGGCGGATCGCCCGCGAGCTGCACGACGTGGTGGCCCACCACCTGAGCGTGATCAACGCGCTGGTCGGCGGCGCCCGGGCCACGCTGCCTCCGGAGCAGGACGTCACCCGCGACGCGCTCCAGGGCGCCGAGGAGACGGCCCGCCAGGCGCTGGCCGAGATGCGCCAGCTCCTCGACGTGCTGCGGGCCGACGACGGCGGCGGCGCCGACGCGGCCACCGGGGTGGGCACCGCCCGGCTGCCCGCGCTGGTCGAGGAGGCCGGGACCGCGGGGCTGCCCGCCCAGCTGACCGTGCAGGGCGAACCGGTGCCGCTGCCCACCGCGGTCGACCACGCCGTGTACCGGATCGTCCAGGAGGCGCTGACCAACACGCGCAAGCACTCGGTGGGCGCGCGGGCCAGCGTGCGTCTCTCGTACGAGCCGGCGGCGATCGAGGTGGAGGTGCTCGACGACGGCATCGCCAAGCAGTCACCCGGGCAGGGCGGCTTCGGGCTCGGCGGCATGGCCGAGCGGGTGGCCCTGTGCGGTGGCAGGCTGTCGACGGGTCCCCGTGAGGAAGGCGGTTTCCGCGTGCACGCGCGCATCCCCCTGGAGAAGACGTGATCTCGGTGTTGCTGGTGGACGACCACGCGCTGGTCCGCAAGGGCTTCCGGCTGATGCTGGACGCGCAGCCCGACCTGACGGTCGTGGGCGAGGCGGGCGACGGACAGGAGGCGGTGCGGCTCAGCACGGAGCTGCGGCCCGACGTGGTGGTGATGGACCTGCACATGCCCGGCCTCGACGGGGTCCGCGCCACCGAGCTGATCACCCGCGAGCTGCCGGACGTGCGGGTCCTCGCGCTGAGCACGTTCGACCTGGACGAGAACGTGGTCGCGGCGCTGCGCGCGGGCGCCTGCGGGTTCCTGCCCAAGGACGTCTCGCCGGAGGAGCTGGTGGAGGGCGTACGGGTCGTGCACGCCGGTGAGGCGGCCCTGGCGCCCCGGCTGCTCACCCGGCTGATCGGCACGTTCGTCCGGGCCCCGGAGCCGCGCCGCGCCCCGCCGCGCGGGACGGCCAAGGTGGACGCGCTCACCGACCGCGAACGGGAGATCCTCACCCTGATCGCGCGCGGCCTGTCCAACGCGGAGCTCGCCGCCGAGCTGGGCGTCTCCCCCTCCACCGTCAAGAACCACGTCACCAGCCTGTTCGCCAAGCTGCAGGTGCGCGACCGCGCCCAGGCGGTGATCGTCGCGTACGAGTCCGCGCTGGTCAGCCCCGGAGAGTAGGACCACGGTCCTAGGGGCGCCGGCCGGAAACCGTACCCCGGGCCGACGATAACGATCTTGAACGCGGTCAGGCTGGACCCATGACCGCGATTCAGGCAACCAACCTGACCAAGCGCTACGGCAAGACCACCGCGGTGGACGACCTGTCGTTCGCTGTGCGGCCCGGCCAGGTGACCGGATTCCTGGGGCCGAACGGCGCGGGCAAGTCCACGACCATGCGCATGATCCTCGGCCTCGACCACCCGTCCGGCGGGTCCGTGCTGGTCGACGGCAAGCCCTACCGCGAGCTGCGCCACCCGCTGCGCAAAGTGGGCGCGCTGCTCGACGCCAAAGCCGTCCACGGCGGGCGCAGCGCCCGCAACCACCTGCTGGCCATCGCGCAGAGCAACGGCATCCCGGCCCGCCGGGTCGAGGAGGTGCTGGAGCTCGTCGGGCTCAGCGGCGTCGCCCGGCGGCGCGTCGGCGGCTTCTCGCTGGGCATGTCGCAGCGCCTCGGCATCGCCGCAGCCCTGCTCGGCGACCCGGAGATCCTGCTCTTCGACGAGCCCGTCAACGGGCTCGACCCCGACGGCATCCTGTGGATCCGCACCTTCATGCGCGACCTCGCCGCCGAGGGCCGCACGGTGTTCGTCTCCAGCCACCTCATGAGCGAGATGTCGCAGACCGCCGACCATCTGATCGTCATCGGCAAGGGACGGCTGATCGCCGACACCAGCACGGCCGACTTCATCGGCCGCAGCTCCCAGGGGTACGTGCTCGTGCGCTCGCCCCGGCTGGCCGAGGTGGCCGAGCTGATCAGGGTGGGCGAGCTGCACCCCGACCACCTCCGCGTGACCGGGGTGTCGCCGCTGGAGATCGGCACGATGACCGCCCGGGCGGGGCTGCCACTGGAGGAGCTGACCTACGTCAAGCCCTCGCTCGAAGCCGCCTACATGGAGCTCACCAAGGACAGTCTGGAGTACACGTCGTGATCGACATCATCCGGTCCGAGTGGACCAAGATCCGCTCCGTGCGGTCCACGCTGTGGACCCTCGCCACCGCCGCCGCCGTGATGCTGGGCATCGGCGCCCTCGTCAGCGCCTCGGTGAAGAGCATGGCCGAGGGGCCGATCCCGGGCTCCCAGGCGATCCCCCTCAGCCTCAACGGCGTGCTGCTCGCCGCCCTGGCGATGGCCGCGCTCGGCGTCCTGGTGATCTCCAGCGAGTACCGCACCGGCGGCATCCGCGTCTCACTTGCCGCCGTCCCCCGGCGCCTGCACCTGCTGACCGGCAAGATCGCCGTCTTCACGGCGGTGTCCCTCGTCGTCTGCCTGCTCGCGTCGGCCGCCGCCATCGCCGCCGGCCTGGCGATCATGCAACCCGAGTCCGTCGCCATGGCCGACGTCTGGCGGGCCGTGCTCGGCTCCGGCCTCTACCTGACCGCCTGCGGACTGTTCGGCCTCGGCCTGGGCGCCCTGGTCCGGCACACCCCGGGCGCCCTCGTCTCGGCCATCGCCCTCATGCTGGTCCTGCCCCCGCTGACCACCCAGCTCCCCGGCGAATGGGGCGCCGCCGTCTCCCGCCACTTCACCACCAACGCCGGCATGCTCATCGTCTCCGGCGAGACCAACGGCTCCCTGGGCCCCTGGAGCGGCTTCACCGTCTACCTCGCCTGGATCGCCGTAGCCATGCTCGCCGGCGCCATCCTCATGCACCGCCGCGACGCCTGACCCCTGGACAGCGCCCCGCCACCCCGGACCTCGCCACCCCGGGCGGTCGCCCCCACCCCGGACCTCGCCACCCCCCGGAGGTCACCCCCCGCACCGCCCGCCACGCCGAGTCCCACCGCAGCTCCAGGCGTCGCCCCCCACCGAACCTCGCCCTCCGCGCTGGCTGGGACCCACCTCGCGCAGTTGACGGACATCAAGTGGAAGCCGCGACAACTGATAGCAGTCGCCGCACAGGTGAAGGAGGTCACCGCCCTGGCACGAACACCGTCTCCGGCGGTGCCAGGATCACCTCGGCGAGCCTCAGGTGTCGGGAAGGCGAGCCAGGTAACGGATGGTTCAGCCGGAGGCGAGTGCGCGGCCTCGGTCGCGGGCCGCCTCGATGGCCGCCAGGAAGGCCGCGCGGACGCTGTGGCGCTCCAGTTCGGCGATGGCGGCGATGGTGGTGCCGCCCGGGGAGGTGACCGCTTCGCGCAGGATGACCGGGTGTTCGCCGGAGTCGCGGAGCATGACGGCGGCGCCCACGATCGACTGGGTGACCATGTCGAGCGCCGCCGCCCGCGGCATGCCGAGCAGGATCCCGGCGTCGACCATCGCCTCGACCAGGTAGAAGAAGTAGGCGGGCCCGCTGCCCGACAGCGCCGTGGCGGCGTCCTGCTGCGCCTCGGGGATGCGCAGCACCTTGCCGACCGGCCGCAGCAGGTCTTCGGTGCGCCGCAGGTGTTCTTCCTCCGCGTGCGCGCCCCCGGAGATGACGCTCATCGCCTCGTCGAAGCGGATCGGCGTGTTCGACATCACCCTGACGACCGGGGTCTCCAGCCCGAGCCGCTCTTCCACGAAGGCGGTGGTGATGCCGGCCGCGGCGCTGATCACGAGGCGCCCGGCGGGCAGGTGGGGGGCGATCTCGGCGAGCAGCGCGGCCATGTCCTGCGGTTTGACGGCCAGGATCAGGGTGTCGGCGGTCTTGGCGGCCTCGGGGTTGGAGACGACCTTCACCCCGTAGCTCTCGGTCAGCGCCGCCGCCCGCTCGGGCCTGCGCGCGGTGGCCAGCACGTCGTCCGGCTTGAACCCGGCCCGCAGCAGCCCTGACAGCAGAGCCTCGCCCATCTTGCCGGTGCCCAGAATCGCGATCATCCGATGCCCCTCATCGCAGTAGTCGCCGGACGCAGCCTACCGGCGTCCGGAGGGACGGCAGGCGCTGACCCAGGCCATGAAGCGGAGCGGGGCAAGCGTCCGGAGTCAGCCAGAGGGACAGGAGCAGGAGCGGCGGGGACGACAGGGCACCGGCCCAGACCCGGGGTCAGCACCGTGACAGCAGGGAGCGGGCGAAGAGGGCCAGGTTGGCGGGGCGTTCGGCCAGCCTGCGCATGAAGTAGCCGTACCAGCCGGCCCCGTACGGGACGTACACCCGTACCCGGGCCCCCTGTCCCGCCAGTCGTTCCTGCTCGTCGGGGCGCACCCCGTACAGCATCTGGTACTCGAAGCCGTTGTGGTCGCGCCCCTCCAGCACGGCCAGCGTGGCGGCGATGCCGAGCAGCCGCGGGTCGTGGGTGGCGACCATCGGGTAGGCGGTGCCGGCCATCAGCACGCGCAGGCATCGTGCGTACGAGCGATCGACGTCGGCGGGCGAGGCGTGGCCGCCGGGCACCGTGAGGGCCCCCTTGCGGAGCCGCACCCTGGCCCCGTCGAGCTTCGCGCAGCGCTCGGCCGCGTCGGGCAGGCCGGCCTGGACCACGACGCCGACGCTCGGGTGTTCCTTGCGCAGGGTGTCGTGGATGGAGTGGAGGCCGGCGATCGTGTCGTGTTCCTCGGCGTCGAGGGTGACGGTGAGGCCCCGGGGCGCGGCGGCCTCGCAGATGGTCGCGGCGTTGTCGAGCGCGAGCTGCTCCGACAGCCGCAGCCCGAGCGCGGTGAGCCTGACGGACACGTCGGAGCCTTCCGGCAGCACCCGGAGCACGTCGAGATAGGCCCGGACCGCGCCCTCCGCCTGTGCCCGGTCGCGGACGTCGCCGCCCAGGTGGTCGACGGTGACGAGCAGACCCCGCCGGGTCAGTTCCTTGACCGTGTGGGCGACATCGTCGGCGACGTGACGCTTGACCACGCCGCGGGTCAGCGGCGACGCGGAGATGACGCGCTCGGCGCGCGCGCTCCGGGAGACGGCGAGTAGAGCCTGACGCAGCACGCCCCAACCCTACTCATCCGCGCACGACCCGCCGTCACAACGGTTCATGACCCGATCCGCGCACAGCCCGCCGCCACAACCGTTCATGACCCGCTGAACCGGTCGCCGGTCGGATCCGTCGTAGGGGTATGCGCACAGTGACAGCGACTCTCGTGGCCGGATGTCTCGTCTTCGCCGCCGGGTGCGGCGCGGAGCGGCCCGCCCAGCAGGCCGCCACCCCGGGGCCGGACACGCCGGTGTCCAGCTCGCCCGTGGCCGACTCGGCGATCACCACGCCGCCGTCGGCGAAGCCGCGCCCGGTCAAACCGACCGGCGACGCGGTCAACCCCCGCAAGGTGCGCTTCACGAAGGCCACCCCGGTCGACGAGGGACGCAAGGTCCGGCTCACCTGGTGGTCGGGCGTGGAGCCGTGCACGGTGCTCGACCGGGTGAAGGTGAAGGAGACGAAGAAGCGGGTGACGATCACCCTGTACGAGGGGCCGTCGGCCAAGGCGAGGAACGTCTCCTGCATCATGATCGCCATCGAGAAGACGACGACGGTGAAGCTGAAGTCCCCGCTCGGCAAGCGGAAGATCGTCGACGGCGCGGCCTGACAGAACGTCCGGGCGCGGCGACCCCTAGGGGACATCTCAGGGGAACAGAACGCCCACGTCAGGGGTTGAGCGCAGTAGGCTCAAGCTGTTTGACAAAGCTCAGTGGCAAACCATAGCTTGAGCGTGACCGACTCAACTTTGACTACAAGGACGTACTCATGGCACGTGCGGTAGGTATCGACCTGGGGACGACCAACTCTGTCGTCTCGATTCTCGAAGGCGGTGAGCCCACCGTCATCGCCAACGCGCAGGGTTCGCGGACCACGCCGTCCGTGGTCGCCTTCGCCAAGAACGGCGAGGTCCTGGTCGGTGAGGTCGCCAAGCGGCAGGCCGTCACCAACGTGGACCGGACGATCCGATCGGTCAAGCGCGAGATGGGCAGCTCCTGGTCCCAGGAGATCGACGGCAAGAAGTTCTCGCCGCAGCAGATCAGCGCCTTCGTCCTGCAGAAGCTCAAGCAGGACGCCGAGGCCTACCTGGGCGAGAAGATCACCGACGCGGTGATCACCGTCCCCGCTTACTTCAACGACGCCCAGCGCCAGGCCACCAAGGAGGCCGGCCAGATCGCGGGCCTCAACGTGCTCCGCATCATCAACGAGCCGACCGCGGCCGCGCTCGCCTACGGCCTCGACAAGGACCAGGACCAGACGATCCTGGTCTTCGACCTCGGCGGCGGCACCTTCGACGTGTCCCTGCTGGACGTCGGCCAGGAGGACGGCCACGGCTTCGTCGAGGTCAAGGCCACCAGCGGCGACAACCACCTCGGTGGTGACGACTGGGACCAGCGGGTCGTCGACGAGCTGGTCAAGCGCTTCCAGAACGCGCACGGCGTCGACCTGTCCAAGGACAAGATGGCCCTCCAGCGCCTGCGTGAGGCGGCTGAGAAGGCCAAGATCGAGCTGTCGGCCCAGTCCGAGACCTCGATCAACCTGCCCTACATCACGGCCTCGTCTGAGGGCCCGCTGCACCTCGACGAGAAGCTGACCCGCGCCGAGTTCCAGCGGCTCACGGCCGACCTGCTCGAGCGCTGCAAGGGCCCGTTCAACCAGGTCATCAAGGACGCCGGCATCAAGGTCTCCGACATCGCCCACGTGGTGCTGGTCGGCGGCTCGACCCGGATGCCCGCCGTCACCGACCTGGTCAAGGAGCTGACCGGCGGCAAGGAGCCCAACAAGGGCGTCAACCCGGACGAGGTCGTCGCGATCGGCGCCGCGCTCCAGGCCGGTGTGCTCAAGGGCGAGGTGAAGGACGTCCTGCTGCTCGACGTGACCCCGCTGTCGCTGGGCATCGAGACCAAGGGCGGCATCTTCACCAAGATCATCGAGCGGAACACCACGATCCCGACCAAGCGCTCCGAGGTCTTCACCACGGCCGAGGACAACCAGCCGTCGGTGCAGATCCAGGTGTTCCAGGGCGAGCGTGAGATCGCCGCGTACAACAAGAAGCTCGCCACGTTCGAGCTGACCGGCATCGCGCCGGCGCCGCGCGGCATCCCGCAGATCGAGGTCACCTTCGACATCGACGCCAACGGCATCGTCAACGTCTCCGCCAAGGACCTGGGCACGGGTAAGGAGCAGACGATGACGATCACCGGCGGCTCGGCGCTGCCGAAGGAAGACATCGACCGCATGATGCGCGAGGCCGAGTCGTACGCGGAGGAGGACCGCAAGCGCCGCGAGGAGGCGGAGGTCCGCAACAACGCCGACCAGCTCGCCTACCAGACGGAGAAGTTCCTCCGCGAGAACGACGACAAGGTCCCCGGCGACGTCAAGACCGAGGTCAACGACGCGCTCGCCGAGCTG
Organism: Nonomuraea sp. NPDC049649; assembly: GCF_040675175.1. Taxonomy (NCBI): domain Bacteria; kingdom Bacillati; phylum Actinomycetota; class Actinomycetes; order Streptosporangiales; family Streptosporangiaceae; genus Nonomuraea; species Nonomuraea sp. NPDC049649. Next base: position 22,451 of record NZ_JBFAOH010000018.1, on the reverse strand, counting down.
AAGAAGGCTCTGGAGGGCACCGACGTCGACTCCATCCGCAACTCCGCGGAGAAGCTCGCGACCGTGAGCCAGAAGATGGGTTCCGCGATCTACGCGCAGAGCCAGGGCCAGGCCGCGGGTGACGGCGCCGCCCAGGACGGCTCCGCCGCGGGCGGTCAGGAGCAGAAGGCCGACGAGGACGTCGTCGAGGCCGAGATCGTGGATGACGAGCCGAAGAAGGACAAGTGAGGCCGTTGCGTGAGAACGGGCATGAGGAGCCGGTGATCCGCGACAACCGCAAGATCGACCCGGAGACGGGGGAGGTTAGGGTGCGAGCCGAAAACGACTCGGCCGAGCAGGTGCAGCAGCAGGCGCCGCCGGAGGAGACCGCTCCGGCCGTCGCCGAGCTGGAGGCCCAGCTGGCTGAGCGGACGGCCGACCTGCAACGAGTCCAAGCCGAGTACCAGAACTACCGCCGCCGCGTCGAGCGGGACCGGGTGGCCGTCCGCGAGCAGGCGACCGCCAACGTGCTCGTGGAGCTGCTGCCCGTGCTCGACGACATCGGCCGGGCCCGCGACCACGGCGAGCTCACCGGAGGCTTCCTCGCGGTGGCGGAGTCCCTGGAGTCCGTGCTCACCAAGCTGGGGCTCAGCCCCTTCGGTCAGAAGGGCGACCCGTTCGACCCGATGATCCACGAGGCGATGACGCACAGCTACTCGTCGGACGTGACCGAACCCACCGCGGTCGAGGTGCTGCAGCTCGGCTACCGGATGGGCGAGCGGATACTGCGCCCGGCCCGCGTGGCCGTGGCCGAGCCCGAGGACGCACCGGCGTCCGATGACGACGACAACTGACGAGGACGAAGGGCCGTAGATGAGCACCAAGGACTACCTGGAGAAGGACTACTACGCCGTCCTTGGTGTGCCCAAGTCAGCCACCGCCGACGAGATCAAGAAGGCGTACCGGAAGCTGGCCAGGCAGTACCACCCCGACACCAACCAGGGCGACGCGGCCAAGGAGAAGAAGTTCAAGGAAGTCTCCGAGGCCTACGACGTCCTGTCCGACAGCAAGCGCCGCAAGGAGTACGACGAGGCGCGCACGCTGTTCGGGTCCGGGGTGGGCGGCCAGCGTCCGGGTGGTGGTGGCGGCTTCCCGTTCGACTTCGGTGACCTGTTCGGCGGCTCCGGTCAGCAGACCGGCCACGGGGCGGGCGACCGCTTCAGCGACCTGTTCGGCGGGCTGTTCGGCCGGGGCGGCACGACCCGTACCGGCTCCGCCACCAGGCCGCGGCGCGGGCAGGACATCGAGTCGGAGGTCACGCTGTCGTTCACGGAGGCCGCGGAGGGCGCCACGGTGTCCCTCCGGCTGACGAGTTCGGCGGCGTGCGCCGCGTGCACCGGGACGGGCGCCAAGGCCGGCACCACCCCGCGGGTCTGCCCGACCTGCGAGGGCACCGGCGCGGCCAGTCGTAACCTGGGCAGCTTCGCCTTCTCCGAGCCATGCCGCGACTGCAAGGGCCGCGGGCTGCTGGTCGACGACCCCTGCCCGGTGTGCGAGGGCAGCGGGCGGGCCAAGAGCACGCGGACGATCCAGGCGCGGATCCCGGCCGGCGTGGCCGACGGCCAGCGGGTCAGGCTCAAGGGCAAGGGCGCACCGGGCGAGAACGGCGGCCCGGCCGGTGATCTCTACATCGTGACGCACGTCAAGCCGCACGCCGTCTTCGGAAGGTCGGGCGACAACCTGACCGTCACGGTTCCCGTGACGTTCTCGGAGGCGGCACTCGGCGCCGAGATCAAGGTGCCGACGCTCAAGGGGATGCCGGTGACCCTGCGCATACCCCCGGGCACGCCGAACGGGCGCACGTTCCGGATCCGCGGACGCGGCGTCACCCGCAAGGACGGCACCAAGGGCGACCTGCTCGCCACCGTCGAGGTCGTGGTGCCGAAGACGCTCGACGACAAGTCTCGTGAGCTGCTCACGGAGTTCAGCAACGCCTCGGCGGGCGAGGACCCCCGGGCCGAGCTCATTTTGAGAGCCAGAAGCGAGTGAGCCGATGGACGCCAAGTACTTCGACCTGTCCGATGACACTCCTGTTTATGTGATCTCGGTGGCCGCGCAGCTGTCGGGGCTGCATCCGCAGACCCTGCGGCAGTACGACCGGCTCGGCCTGGTATCCCCCGGCCGCACCGCGGGGCGCGGCCGCCTCTACTCCACAAGAGACATCATCATGCTGCGCGAGGTGCAGCGCCTCTCCCAAGAGGAGGGCATCAACCTCGCCGGCATCAAGCGGATCCTGGAGCTGGAGACCGAGACGCTGCGGTTGCGCGAGGAGGTTCACCGGCTCCGCGCCGAACTACAGACGATCAAGGCGCTGATCCGCTACGAGCTGCCACCGGGGGCGTAGATGGAATACAAGCTCACTCAGAAAAGTCAGGAGGCGATCTCGGGCGCCATGCGGCGGGCGGCCGCCGAGGGCAACCCCGAGATCTCTCCGGTCCACCTGCTGACCACGCTGCTCTCGCAGACGGGCGGCACCGCCGTCCCGCTGCTGGAGGCGGTCGGCGCCGACTGGCGGGCGCTGCGGGCCAAGGCCGAGGAGCAGCTCGCGGCGCTGCCCAAGGCGCAGGGCGCGACGGTGGGTGCGCCGACGAGCTCACGTCACCTGCTCACGGTGCTCAACACCGCGGCCCAGCGCGCCAAGCAGATGGAGGACCTGTACGTCTCCACCGAGCACCTGCTGGTGGGCCTGGCCGCCGACGGCGGCCAGGTCGCCGACCTGCTGAAGTCTCAGGGCGCCACGCCGCAGGCGCTGCTCGACGCGTTCGAGAAGGTACGGGGTCACGCCCGTGTCACCAGTGAGACGCCGGAGGACACCTACCAGGCGCTGGAGAAGTACGGCGTCGACCTGACCGAGCGGGCCCGCGCGGGCAAGCTCGACCCGGTCATCGGCCGTGACTCCGAGATCCGGCGGGTGGTGCAGGTGCTCAGCCGCCGCACCAAGAACAACCCGGTGCTGATCGGCGAGCCCGGCGTCGGCAAGACGGCCGTGGTCGAGGGCCTGGCCCAGCGGATCGTGGCCGGTGACGTGCCGGAGTCGCTGCGCGACAAGCGGCTGATCGCGCTCGACCTGGGCGCGATGGTCGCCGGCGCGAAGTACCGGGGCGAGTTCGAGGAGCGGCTCAAGGCCGTGCTCTCCGAGATCAAGGAGAGCGACGGCCAGGTCGTGACGTTCATCGACGAGCTCCACACCGTCGTCGGCGCGGGCGCCGCCGAAGGCGCGATGGACGCGGGCAACATGCTCAAGCCGATGCTGGCCCGCGGCGAGCTGCGCATGATCGGCGCGACCACGCTCGACGAGTACCGCGAGCGCATCGAGAAGGACCCGGCGCTGGAGCGCCGCTTCCAGCAGGTGTACGTGGGCGAGCCCACGGTCGAGGACACCATCGCGATCCTGCGCGGGCTGAAGGGCCGCTACGAGGCCCATCACCAGGTGCAGATCGCCGACAGCGCGCTCGTCTCCGCGGCGGCGCTGTCCGACCGCTACATCACCAGCCGGTTCCTGCCCGACAAGGCCATCGACCTGGTCGACGAGGCCGCCTCCCGGCTGCGTATGGAGATCGACTCCCGTCCGGTGGAGATCGACCAGCTCCAGCGTGCCGTCGACCGGATGAAGATGGAGGAGCTGGCGCTGTCCAAGGAGACCGACGAGGCCTCCGTGCAGCGCCTGGAGCGGCTCCGCCAGGAGCTGGCCGACCGCCAGGAGGAGCTGAACGCCCTGGTCGGCCGGTGGGAGCAGGAGAAGGCCGGGCTCAACAAGGTCGGTGAGCTGAAGAAGCAGCTCGACGAGGCGCGCGGCCTGGCCGAGCGGGCGCAGCGCGACGGCGACTTCGAGACCGCCTCCCGCATCATGTACGGCGAGGTGCCGCGGCTGGAGCAGGCGCTGCAGGCCGCCTCCGAGGCCGCCCCGGCCGAGAACTCGATGGTCAAGGAGGAGGTCGGCCCCGACGACATCGCCGAGGTGATCTCGTCGTGGACCGGCATCCCGGCGGGCCGCCTGCTGGAGGGCGAGACGGCCAAGCTGCTGCGCATGGAGGAGGAGCTGGGCAAGCGCCTCATCGGCCAGCACGAGGCCGTGCGGGCCACGTCCGACGCGGTGCGGCGCAGCCGGGCGGGCATCGCCGACCCCGACCGGCCGACTGGATCGTTCCTGTTCCTCGGCCCGACCGGTGTCGGCAAGACCGAGCTGGCCAAGGCGCTGGCGGAGTTCCTGTTCGACGACGAGCGGGCGATGACCCGTATCGACATGAGCGAGTACTCCGAGAAGCACAGCGTCGCCCGGCTGGTCGGCGCGCCTCCCGGCTACGTCGGCTACGAGGAGGGCGGCCAGCTCACCGAGGCCGTCCGGCGCCGCCCGTACACGGTGGTGCTGCTGGACGAGGTCGAGAAGGCCCACCCTGAGGTCTTCGACATCCTGCTCCAGGTGCTCGACGACGGGCGGCTGACCGACGGCCAGGGCCGCACGGTCGACTTCCGCAACACGATCCTGATCCTGACCTCCAACCTCGGCTCGAACTACCTGGTCGACCCGACGCTGGAGAGCGGCGCGAAGCGCGACGCGGTGATGGGCGCGGTGCGCAGCGCGTTCAAGCCGGAGTTCCTCAACCGGCTGGACGACGTGATCCTGTTCGACGCGCTCGGCTCCGAGGAACTGGCGCAGATCGTGGACCTTCAGGTGGATCGGCTCGCCCGGCGGCTGTCCGACCGCAGGCTGACACTGGAGGTCACGCCGGCGGCCCGCGAGTGGCTGGCCCTGACGGGCTACGACCCGATGTACGGGGCGCGCCCGCTGCGCCGCCTGGTCCAGTCGGCGATCGGCGACAAGCTGGCCAAGGCGGTGCTCTCGGGCGAGATCGCCGACGGCGACAAGGTCGTCGTCGACCTCGGCGACGACGAGCTGACCGTCCAGCGGGCCTGATCCCGCCTTCCCGAACGCCCGGAGGTGCAACCTCCGGGCGTTCGACGTTCCAGGCCAGGTCATCCCGATACCCCGTTGGGTAAGGAACGGGCCAGCCTTCCGGCAACCCGCCTCCCCGGTGCCGCGCATCTGGCTAGCTTCTGCGTTCGTCAGATCATTCAGAACGATCAGGGGGACGAGAAGTGCCGACACGAGGCATCCGGACCATCCTTGCCATGGCCACCTTGACCGCGGGCGTCACCTGGCTGGGCACCGGCCCCGCTGCCGCCGCCGCCCACGACTGCCGCACGGCCCACCTGGGCTCGCCCGCGGCGGCGCTCTGCGACGAGCTCACCGTCCTGCGGCTGAGCGACCGCCGCAGCCGCCCGCTGCTCGGCTCGGCCGACACCCACGAGGCCCTGGAGTCGGCCAGGCTGGCCGAGCGGCTCAACCTGACCGGGCTGGCCATCACCCGCTCCCGCACCGGCCTGTCGGACCTGGGCGGCTTCATGGGCACCTCGGAGATGCCGACCCTCACCCGGACCCCGTCGCGCGTGACGGAGGTGGACGTCGTCAAGCTGTCGCGCATGCCCGCGCTGCCCGGGTTCAAGCGGCACGAGGCGAAGAGCAGCAACCAGCGCACGCACGACCGCTGGAGGGGCTACAGCAACAACAGCATCCCGCTGGAGGTGACCCGCCCGGTCAACCGCATCAAGGACGAGGTCGTCCGGCGCACGCTGCCGAGGGCGACGAGGTCGTTCGACACGGGCACCGTCCCGACCGACTCGGTCGAGAGCGTGTCGCTCCTGCTGGGCAACATCAAGCTGCGCTGACCTTCCGGCACACGCGGAGGGTCAGGAGACGAGGGCGTCGATCTCGTCTTCAGGCAGACCCAGGTCCAGGCGGATGCGGTAGCGGGTGCGCAGCATCGACGCCCGCTCCGGATCGTCGGTGTCGCAGGTCAGCAGGGCCTGGGTGACCCACTCGTGACCCGCCTCCAGGTCACCGTAGGCGACGAGCGTCTCGGCGATGCTGTAGGCGGTCGCCGCCGAGACGCCGCCCTCGGCGCGGATCGTCTCGATGACCTCCCTCGCCTCATCCGTACGGTCGAGCTCGAAAAGCGTGTCGGCGATGCCGGCACGCGGATCGACGCCGGTCTCACCGCCGTCTTCGAGCGCGCGCTGGAAACACTCCAGCGCGCGGGCCGGCTGGCCGGCCGCACGCCACTCCTCGGCCGCCTGGACCAGGATGGCCGCCCTGGACACGTCGCCACTGGAGTAGTCGAGCGCGACGTCGTACAGCCGGCGGGCCAGCGCGGCGTGGTCGTCGGCCAGCAGCGCCTGCTCAAGCAGGCGATCAAGGTGCTCACGGGTCACATGCGCCACAACGCGAGACTACCGAGCGCCGTGCGGTTTTGCCCGCGCAATACGCATCGCCGATGCCTCTCTGAGACCGCTACGTGAGGTCATCAGAATCTCACGATACGCATATAACTGCAGGTCGTGGGCATATACCGGTCACTTCGCCGCGAGCGGAAGGGGCTGGAGATGGGCGGATCCAGGCAGATGACGCTCGCGCTGGCGGTCGGCGTCGTGCTGTCGGCGGTGGGGCCCGGAGTCGCAGGCTACGTTTCGGCCCGGCTGGAAGGGGCCGAAGCGGCCGAGCGAAGACTGCGGGTCCTTGAGGCCGAACTGCGGGCGCACGACCATGAGGTCCAGCCGGTGTCGTCCCCCGAGGCGTGCGTCCGGCGCGACGAACCCCACTGGCTGCCGGAGCTGCTCGAAGCGTGGGAGCGGACGCGCTAGTCGGGCTGCGGCGTGTACGACCGGAGCTGGCGCGACAGGAAGCCCCGCACGAGCTGCCGGGCCGCGTCGATGATCTCCTCGGAGCCGCCGGGGTCGTGGCGGAAGGCGAGCTTGAGCACCGCGTCGCCCGCCTCGACGGCCACCAGCGCGGCGACGTCGAGCTCGTGGCTGTCGGCCAGGCCGAACTCCGTGAGCAGCAGCTCGCGGAGCCGCCCCGCGATCACCGTGTTGTTGTCGGAGGCGGAGTCGAGCAGGTTGAGGTCGACCACGTCACCGAAGTGGACGCTCTTGAACCCGGGCACCGACCGGTGCATGTCGACGTACTCGTCGATGATCGCGTCGACCGCGTCCCACCAGCCCCGGTAGTCCTCCTCCATGAACCGGCGTCCCACCCGGGTGACGAACAGCTCGACGTTGCGCCTGGTCAGCTCCTGGGTGATGGCCCGCTTGTCAGGGAAGAACTGGTAGACCGAGCCGATGGCCACCCCCGCGCGGTCGGCGATGCGGGTGGTGGACAGTCCTTCGTAACCGACCTCGTCGAGGAGTTCGGCGCAGGCGTCGAGCATCCGCTCGACCCGTCGTGCGCTGCGGCGCTGCGTGGGCTGCCGCCGGAGCGGTTTCGGCGACGCACAGTCATCTTCCAGTTGCGGCGTGGACACGACCTCATCTTCCCCCGCCTGACCCGATCGTTACCCGCGTTTGACGGGATTTCCCGGGGAATCCGGTGAACAGTTCAGGGGCGGGAGGACAAACCGGTACAGGACCGCAGCGCCTTCCAGTCGGCCACCGCCTGCTTCCGCTCGGGCCCGGTCATCGGGACCGGCACCCCGCCCTGGATCGTGGCAGGGGTCCACTTGTCCTTGAGGATCTTGCGGCCGTTGATGGTGAGGGTCAGCACGCCGGTGCGGCCGGTCGTGGCGGGGTTGGAGTTGTAGAAGACGAAGTTGCCCATCCCGTAGCTGACGTAGGCCTTGCCCAGATACCCGGCCCCCAGCAGGATGTGCGCGTGCCCGCCGACCACCACGTCGGCGCCCGCCTTGACCAGCTTCGGCGCGAGGGAGAGCTGCGCGGGGTTGGGACACTGCTCCATCTCGGTGCCCCAGTGCAGGTGCACGATGACGGTGTCGGAGTTCTTGCGCGCCTGCCGTACCGCCTTGATCAGGCGCGGCTCGTCCTTCGCCGACGCCAGCCCGCCCTTGCCGGGGCCGGCCGTCCAGGCGCTGATGAACTCGGTGTCCATCACCTGCGTCGCGCCGATGATCGCCACCCGGTTGCCGTTCACCGTCTTCCGGAACGGCTTGTACGCCTGCTTGTCGTTCTTGCCGATGCCCACGACCGGGAACTTGGTCTCCTTGATCGCGGCGAGCGAGTCGGCCAGGCCGGTCTCCATGTAGTCCATGCCGTGGTTGTTGGCCATCGAGGCCACGTCCACCCCGGCCGCCTTGAGCGCGGTCAGCGCACTGGCCGGCGCCCGGAACGTGTACTGCTTGCCCGGCGCCGGAGTCCCGCCCTCGGTGATCGCGGTCTCCAGGTTGACCATCGCCAGGTCGGCCTTGCGCAGCACCGACGCGATCGGCCCCAGCGCGGTGCGCGGATTGTCCAGCCGGGCCCGCAGAAAGCCCTCGAAGTGCACATCCCCGCCGAAGGCGATGGTGTACGGCTGACGTTTCGGCTTGGCGGGGGCCGTCGGCTCGGGTGAGGAGGTGGCCGCGGCCTGCCGCTGCCGCTCGGGCGTCTCCGGAACGGCGGCTGTGCAGGCGGCGAGCGCGGCCATGACGGCCATCATCGAGAGTGCGCGGGGGAAGGTCATCGGGGGCGCCATCCAGCTCGATTGGGACTTTCGTCATCGAGCATGCCATGTGCGAACTATTACCGCGTAGCGCCCCTCCCTTGACTTAAACCGCCGATCGCCCGACTCCAGCTTGACGATCAGTCATTTCTCGAAGTGAGGACACGACCCCCGGCTTGCAGGCGAGGGACAAGCGGGCAGCACAGAACGCCGGCATGGTGAGGCGCAAGCGGGGGGAAGGCAGAGGACGGCTGGCGAGGGCGTCCGAGACAGTGCTGGGGGCGCGGACAGAACACGCGCCCGGGAGGGAAATACGGAGCCCGCCACAGGGCGTAATTGAGTCTTGCGCGCTCGATTTCGGCGGGACTATCGGAGCACGTTCACTGGGCGGCCCCAGCAGGTTGCGGTGACAACGTGCCAGGGCCGTTTCATTTATGCGCGGGCCAGTGTTTCGAGGTCGAATTCACCGTCGCGGACGCCTGCGGTGAATGCCTCCCACTCCGCGGGAGTGAAGACCAGGACGGGTCCGTCCTGCTGCTTGCTATCACGTAGGGCCACGTTGCCGTCGGCGAGCGGAGCGACCTCGACGCAGGCAGAAGCACCGTTGCAGCGCCCGCTTCTCCGCCAAGCCGCATTCGTGGTTTCGTTATACATTTCCCCTCAAATGGCGATATGGGGGCGCCTTTGCCCCGAATAGTTGAGTGATGATTTTCAGCGCTGCCATAGCATGGCTTTACGCTGGATGAGCACGCGAGATTCGTCCTCATCCAAGGCCTCTGACCTCAGATGGTCAAATGCCGCTTCGTATCCAGCCACCCGTTCGAGGTCTTCGACGAAGTGAGCCGTGTACAGATGTTCCAGATATACGACATCGTCGAAACCGGCAAACTTCAGATGGATGTACGCGCCGGTGTTCACCGGATGCAGCGAGTCGAGGGGCAGCACCCGGAGGCTGACGTTAGGCAGCAGGGATGACTCCAGGAGATGCTCCATCTGGGCGCGCATCACGGAAGGCTCCCCGAAGCGGCGCATCAGGGCCGACTCGTCGAGCACCACCTGAAACTCCGGCGGGTCGGGCCGTCGCAACACCCGCTGCTGCCGGTCGAGGCGGGCCTCGACTCGGCTGCGGACGCCGCTGTGGGTGATCCGCGTGATGCCCCGGGTAGCCAGGATGACCTCCCGCGCGTATTCCTCGGTCTGCAGCAGGCCGGTCACGACCTGGGGTTCCCAGGAGCGCTGGACTATGGCCTCAGCCTCAAGCCCGAGGAATCTTGTGTATTCCTCCGGCAGGGCGTCTTCGTAATCTTCCCACCAGCCGCGCTGATCCGCATCCCGCAACAGGCCGAAGAGCTCGTCAAGTTTCTCCTCGCCGGTGCGGTAGAGCTGCCCCATCGCCTTGATGTCGTCGGCGCTGGGCATGGTCTTGGCTGCTTCGATCCTCGAGACCTTGCTGGGGGACCAGCCGAGCTCCTTGGCGGCCTTGGCGCCGGTGATTTTGCGTCGCTCGCGGAGAAGCCTGAGCTCCTGGCCGAGCCTGAGCCTGCGGACAGTCGGACTGCCCTGCGTCGATGGCACCGTCGACTCTCCTTGCCGGGAATGGAGGTGTAGCCGGAAAGGACCGTTTCGAGCCCGCGGTCTTGGGCCGTTCGCTCAATCTTACACTGCAACTTGCACGAGCACTCCCATTTGGTATTGCCAGAAGGCTTTCACGGAGAGACGGTGTAAGGCAAGCAAACCTTCTACGGGGGAAGGGGCTCAGGGTAGCCCGTGCAAGTTGCACCGCAATCAGAAGGACACCTTGCGAAGAAAGAGGAATCTTTCTTGCAGAAAGCCTTGCCGCACGAGTGTCTCCGGGGGACGATCGAGGCCAGGAGGAGCTTTCCAGGGCTGAGGAGGCCGGATTGTTCGCCGCACGGCCTCGCCCGAAGAGCTTCCCGCCCAAGACCACCCGCGGCCGGTCAAGCCGCCCAACCGGCAACGGCGCCGTCCCCGATACCGATGTCGAAACGAGGGAGGCCGCCTGCCGGAAGGATCGCGCAGCCAGTTAAGAGTCACCGCCGCGTTCGTCGCTCGTAGCCGAGCACACTCAAGCCGGACCCAGGCCGAGCACTCACCCGCCGCCTCTGGGCTGCCACCCGGCGGCGCCGGTCGCCGGCCTGCAGTCCGGCGCAAGAAGCCACCTCTGTGATGCCGCGAAAGGGGTCTTCTGTGTATTCACAAAGTACCAAGGGAGTCCGCCGACGCAAGTCCTCCATAGTCACTCACATTCAGGACCTGATGGCCTGTGCGGATCGCGAAATCTGCCTGGAATATGACGAGTTCGCCTACCGCCGGGGCTGGACGGTCGCCAGGGCGGGCTTCGGATGCCGCCTTTACCGTGACCCGCGCTTCGACCAGCTCAGGATTCCGCCACGGGTGACCGAGGAGGTGTCCTGAGATGCAGATCCACCAGGGCTGCGCTCCGCACCGCGCCGGCCCGCTCACCCGCCTCTGGCGGATCCGCGCCGAACTGCTGCTCGCCGCCGGGGCCGCGCTGCTCGTGCTGACCTTCGCGGGGGTCGCCCAGGAGGGCCGGTGGCTGCCGTTCGCCCTGCTGAGCAGCGCCGTCACGGCGCCGGTCGTCACCCGTTCCGGCCGAAACCGGGCAGTCGCGCACTTCTGGTGCGTGGTCTCCCGCCACCGGCTGCGCCGGGTCTGCCTGGAGACCACCATGCACACCCGCTCGGGCCGCATCCCGCTGGTGCTCTGGATCACCCCGACCGCCACCGGCGAGAAGGCCCTGATCCTGACCAGGGCCGGCATCTGCGCCGAGGAGTTCGAGGCCTACGCCGGGGAGATCGCCGCCGCGTGCTGGGCCAGGGCCGTCATGGTCTACAAGCACCGCACCCGCGCGAACCTGGTGATCGTCGAGATCGTCCGGCGCGACGAGCGTCCCGGGGCCCTCTCCCCCGGCTTCGCCAGGCTCTACGGCCGGGCCTGGACGCCGCTCCGGAGCGACCTCGAGGAGCCGTCCGATCCGCACCGCCTGCCGGCTCTCCAGCGGGCGGCCTGAAGACCTAGGGATCCGCGCCTCCCTAGGAAAGGCCCCGGAGACCGCGGGGGCTCCGGGGCTTCCCCTTGTCCCACGTACGGGCCAAGATGAGTTCATCTGACGAACTCAGGAGTCGTGATGACCTCGACCGTCCACCGGACCTGCCCCCTGTGCGAGGCCGTCTGCGGCCTGACGCTGACCCTCGGCGACGACGGCCGCGTGACCAGGGTGCGCGGCGACAAGGAGGACCCGTTCAGCAAGGGCTTCATCTGCCCGAAGGGCGCCAGCCTCGGCAGGCTGGACGAGGACCCCGACCGGCTGCGCGAGCCGCTGATCAGGGAGGGCTCTCGGTGGCGGGAGGCGACCTGGGACGAGGCGTTCGCCGCCGTCGAGCGGGGGCTGGCCGAGGTGACCGCCGCGCACGGCCGCGGGTCGACCGCCGTCTACCTGGGCAACCCGAACGCGCACACGATGGCCGGCGCCCTCTACGCCGGGCCGATGATCAAGGCGTTCGGGACCCGTAACGTCTTCTCCGCCAGCACCGCCGACCAGATGCCCAAGCACGTGTCCTGCGGGCTGATGTTCGGCCACCCGCTCGCCATCCCGGTCCCCGACCTGGACCGGACCGGCTACCTGCTGATGCTGGGCGCCAACCCGCTGGAGTCCAACGGCTCGCTCTGCACCGCGCCCGACTTCCCCGGCCGGCTCAAGGCGCTGCGCCGGCGCGGCGGCCGACTCGTCGTGGTCGACCCGCGGCGCACCCGGACGGCCGCCCTCGCCGATGAGCACGTGTTCGTGCGCCCCGGCACGGACGCCTACCTGCTGTTCGGCATCGTCCACACGCTCTTCGCCGAGGACCTGGTCACGCCCGCCTGCGAGGTGAACGGGCTGGCGGAGGTGCGCGAGGCCGCCGGGCACTTCCCGCCGGACGCGGTGTCCCGCCGCACGGGCGTGCCCGCCGAGGTGATCGTACGGCTCGCGCGCGAGCTGGCGGCCGCCGAGCGGGCGGCGGTGTACGCGCGGATCGGCACCTGCACGGCCGAGTTCGGCACGCTCGCCCAATGGCTGGTGGACGTGGTGAACACGCTGACCGGCAACCTGGACCGGCCCGGCGGTGTGATGTTCCCCAAGGCGGCGACCGAACCGGCCGTCAGGCGCGGGCCGTACCGGGTGGGGCGGTGGAAGAGCCGGGTGCGCGGCCTGCCCGAGGCGAACGGCGAGCTGCCCGTGGCCACGCTCGCCGACGAGATCGAGACGCCGGGCGAGGGGCAGGTCAGGTTCCTGGTCACGGTGGCGGGCAACCCGGTGCTGTCGGCCCCGGACGGCGACCGCCTGGACCGGGCGCTGGCCGGGCTCGACTTCATGGTGAGCGTGGACCCGTACCTGAACGAGACCACCAGGCACGCGCACGTCATCCTGCCGCCGCCGCGGGTGCTGCAGTCGGGACACTACGACTTCTCGCTGCTGAACTTCGCGGTGCGCAACTACGCGCGCTACTCGCGGCCGGCGCTGCCGCTGGACGGGCGGCCGTCGGAGGCGGAGATCCTGGCCCGGCTGGCCACGATCGCCTCCGGTGTGGAGGGCGACCTGGACGAGTTCGTGATCGCGCAGCTGCTGCGCAAGGCGGTGGACAGACCCGGGTCGGGGGTGGCGGGCCGCGACCCGGATGAGCTGCGCGCGCTGCTGGACGGCGAGACCGGCGCCGAGCGGCGGCTGGACCTGATGCTCCGGCTCGGCCCGTACGGCGAGTGGGCGGGCGGCGACCTGTCGCTGCGCAAGCTGCTCGACCACCCGCACGGCATCGACCTGGGCCCGCTGGAGCCGCGGCTGCCCGAGGTGCTGAGGACCGCCTCGGGCCTGGTCGAGCTGGCGCCGGAGCCGATCATGGCGGACGTGGACCGGCTCCGCGCCGGGCTGGACGCCGAGCCGCCGGAGATGGTGCTGATCGGGCGGCGCCACCTGCGTTCCAACAACAGCTGGATGCATAACGTCGCCCCGCTGGTGGGCGGGAGCAACGCCTGCACGCTCCAGATCAACCCGGACGACGTGGCCCGGCTCGGGCTCGGGGACGAGGCCGTGGTCCGCTCGGTCGCCGGCGAACTTACGGTGCCGCTGGAGCCGACCGACACGATCATGCCGGGCGTGGTCAGCCTGCCGCACGGCTGGGGACATCAGGGCAGCTCGCAGCGGGTGGCGGCGAAGCACCCCGGCGTCAGCGCGAACACGCTGACCGATGCGTCCGCCTTGGACGTTCCGTCTGGTAACGCAGTGTTCAACGGGGTTGCAGTGAGTATTTCACCTACCAGTCTGATCAGGGCACATTAAGGTGTCGCGCGTGACTATCGTGCCAGCAGAGGACCGCCTGACCCCCCAGATCGCCTTCGCCGTAGAGATCGACAAGTTGAAGCGGATTCTCCGCCGCAACCTGCTGATGGACGGTTCCAGGCGGGAGAACGACGCGGAGCATTCCTGGTACGTGGCCACGCTGGCGCTGATATTGGCCGAGCACGCGCCCCCGGGCACCGACATCCAGCGGGTCGTGGCCATGCTGCTCGTCCACGACCTGGTCGAGATCGACGCGGGCGACACGTTCATCTACGACCCGGTGGCGGTGGCCGCGCAGGCGGAGGCCGAGCGCGCCGCCGCCGACCGCATCTTCGCGCTGCTGCCCGGCGAGCAGGGCGCCGGGCTGCGGGAGCTGTGGGAGGAGTTCGAGGACCGCAAGACACCGGAGGCGAAATTCGCCAGGGCGCTGGACCGTTTCGCCCCGATCCTGGCCAACCACCACACCGAGGGCGGCACCTGGCAGCTGTTCAAGGTGAGGGCCGCCCAGGTGCGGGAGAAGGTCCGGCTCATCGAGGAGGGCTCGCCGTCGCTCGGCGCGTACGCGCGCGCGATCGTCGAGGAGTCGGTCGCGCGGGGCCACCTTCCCGAGTGACGTCCGCACCCCTGGGGTAGGGGACTTGTCGTGAAAGAGACAGTACGGGCGAGACGTCGGTACTTGGGGCGTTTCGCCGGACCAGTAGACCTCACTGACCGGCTAGAGAAGACCACATCCATGGACCGGCCGATCAGGGCGCTGGCGAAGGCGGTGCGCGAGCGGATCCCCCGGGGGTTCGTCCGCGACCTGCTGCACGGGGTGCCTACGGGCAAGCCCGCGCACCCGCCGCTGGCCGGTGTGAGCCTGGGCTGCTGGATGTCGGCCGCGCTGCTCGACGCGGCCAGGGCCGACCCGCGCGCCGTGCGGCTGCTGCTGGCCACCGGCATCGCCAACGCGGTGCCCGCGGCCGCCGCCGGCCTCACCGACTGGTCCTCGCTCCACAAGGAGCAGCAGCGGGTGGGGTTCGTGCACATGGCGACCAACCTGGTCGCGCTCGGGCTGTTCTCGGGGTCCCTGCTGGCCCGGATACGCGGCCGGGAGAGCGCCGGACGTGCGCTGTCGTGCGCGGGCCTGGTGGCCGGCGGGGTCGGCGGCTACCTGGGCGGCCATCTGGCCTACCGGATGGCGGCGGGGGCCAACCACGCGCCCCAGGTCTCCCACCTGGTGCCGCTCGGCTGGCACGACCTGTGCCTGCTGAAGGACCTGCCCGACGGCCGCCCGGTGTCGCGGCGGCTCGGCTACATCTCGCTCTTCGTGCTGCGGCGCGGCGAGCGGGTGACCGTGATGGTGGACAACTGCCCGCACCTGTCGGGCCCGCTCCACCAGGGCAGGGTGGTCGAGGAGGACGGCGAGGCGTGCGTGGTGTGCCCGTGGCACGGCAGCACGTTCCGGCTGGACGACGGCTCGGTCAAGCACGGCCCGGCCACCGCGCCCGCGCCCACGTTCGAGGCCCGCACCCTCAAGGACGGCACCGTCCAGGTGAAGCCGAGCTTGACCTGAAGTCGACTTCAGGTTCTACGGTCGCGGCATGGACACGATTCTGGTGACCGGCGCGACCGGCAACGTCGGCCGGCACGTGGTGAGCGAGCTGGCGCGGGCGGGTGGAGGTGGACGAGGCGTTCCTGGTGTGGCCCGGCTTCGCGACCAACACCCTCGGCTGGGCCGGCCAGATCAGGAAGGGCCTCGTACGCTGACCGTACGGGCCGGCGGGGCGGCCTATCCGATCAGCGGGCCCGAGCTGCTCACCCAGGCCGAGCAGGTGCGGATCATCGGCGAGGTGGTCGGCCGCGAGGTGCGGTGGGAGGACCAGCCGCCGGAGGAGGCGCGCGAGCACCTGCTGGCGGCCTGGGGCGACGCGGGCTTCGTGGAGTCCGCGCTGGCGGGCTGGCGGAGCTTCGTGGACTCCCCCGAGGAGGTCACGGACGTGGTGGAGAAGCTGCTGGGCCGGCCCGCGCTGCCGTTCCGGTCCTGGGTACGCGACCACGAGGCCGACTTCCGTTAGCCCTTCTCGTCGGCGGGGTGCTCGACCAGGGCGAGGATGCGGCTGGACATGAACCGGGCGGTCCGGACGACGGTGCCGCTCCGGGTCACCTCGCTGACCTCGACGAGCCCTCGCCGCGTGGCGATCTCGACCCGGCGGCCCGCGCGGGTGGCGGCGATCTCGTAGGTGCGCGGGGTGCCTCCCGCATCGATGACGATCTCTACTCGATCACCCTTCATGTACGGATTTGTACCCAGATAGTGGGGATTTCATCCGTACACCAGTTTGACAATCGCCACGATCCCCACCACCACGATCACCACCCGCAGCAGCGGCGCGGGGATGCGGCGGCCGACCTTCGCTCCCACGAAACCGCCGATCACCGCGCCCAGCGCCACGGCCAGCACCGCCCACCAGTCGATCTCCGCGATGAGCACGAAGAGCACGGCGGCGGTGAAGTTCACCACCAGCGAGAGCACGTTCTTGGCCGCGTTCACCCGCTGCAGGTGCTCGGTCAGGAAGCTGCCCAGCAGCCCGATCAGCAGCACGCCCTGGGCGGCGCCGAAGTAGCCCCCGTAGACGCCCGCCCCGAACACCCCGAGCCACAGGGCCGCGCCGCCGTCCGGGTGGGCGTTCGCGCGCCGGACGGCCAGCCAGTCGTTGAGCCTCGGCTGGATGACGACCAGCACGCAGGCCAGCCCGATGAGCACCGGGACGACCACCTCGAACACGTCCGGATCGAGGTAGAGCAGCAGGATCCCGCCCGTCAGCGAGCCGAGCGCCGACCCGATCGCGAGCCGGACCAGCCGGTCACGCTGGCCGCGCAGCTCCACGCGGTAGCCGTAGGCGCCGGTGAAGGAGCCGGGGACCAGGCCGATGTTGTTGGACACGTTCGCCACGACCGGATCGACGCCGACGGCCACCAGCGTCGGGAAGGTGATCAGGCTGCCCGAACCGACCACCGCGTTGATCGCCCCGGCCGCCATCCCGGCGGCCCACACGGCGAGCGCCTCCCAGACCGTCACCGCGACCCCTTCCTCTGATCCGGACAGGGTGAGCCTAGGGGCGCGGCCGCGGGCCTACGCCTCCGGGGTGTTCCGGGAGCCGCCGAACAGGCCACCGAGGTTCTCCAGCGCCCGGCTCATCTCCGAAGGGACGATCCAGATCTTGTTGGCGTCGCCCTTGGCGATCTCGGGCAGGGTCTGCAGGTACTGGTAGGCCAGCAGGTTCTGGTCGGGGTTGCCCTCGTGGATGGCCTTGAACACCATCCCGATCGCGTCCGCCTGCCCCTTGGCCCGCATCGCCTCGGCCTCAGCCTCGGCCTGGGCGCGCAGCACCGCCGCCTCCGCGTCGCCCTTGGCCCGTAACACCGCCGCCCGCTGCTCGCCCTCGGCCGTCAGGATGGCCGCCTGCCGCTGCCCCTCCGCGGTGAGCACGGCCGCCCGCTTGTCGCGGTCGGCGCGCATCTGCTTCTCCATCGAGTCCTGGATCGAGGCCGGCGGGTCGATGGACTTGAGCTCCACCCGGTTGACCCGGATGCCCCACCTGCCGGTCGCCTCGTCGAGCGTGCCGCGCAGCTCGGTGTTGATCTCCTCGCGGGAGGTCAGCGTGCGCTCCAGGTCCATGCCGCCGACGACGTTGCGCAGCGTGGTGACGGTCAGCTGCTCGACGCCGGTGAGGAAGTTCGCGATCTCGTACGTGGCCGCCTTCGGGTTGGTGACCTGGAAGTAGATCACGGTGTCGATGCTGACCACCAGGTTGTCGGAGGTGATCACCGGCTGCGGCGGGAACGAGACCACCTGCTCGCGCAGGTCGATCAGCTCCTTGATGCGGTCGATGAACGGCACCACCAGGTTGAGCCCCGGGTCGAGGGTGCGGTGGTAGCGGCCCAGCCGCTCCACGATCGCCGCCGTGGCCTGCGGGACGATCCTGATGCTCCGCGCCACCGCGAAACCCACCGCCGCGACCACGACGACGGCGACGACGAGCTGCTCCACGGACATGGCGACGCTCCGAAATCAGACGGGCCCGATCCGCTGAATGATATTTCGTCCGGAGTGTCGCGCGGGCCCGCTAGAACGGACGGACGTACCAGCGCCCCTGAGAGCTCCGATCCAGCGCGAGCGGCACCCCGAACGTCTGCGACAGGTTCTCGCCCGTCATGACGTGTTCCAGCGGCCCCTGGGCCACGACCGATCCGTGGCGGAGCAGCAGGCCGTGGGTGAACCCGGCCGGGATCTCCTCCACATGATGCGTCACCAGGACCAGCGCCGGCGAACGGTGGTCGTCGGCCAGCACCGCCAGCCGCCGCACCAGGTCCTCGCGGGCGCCCACGTCGAGCCCGGCGGCCGGCTCGTCCAGCAGCAGCACCTCCGGGTCGGGCATCAGCGCGCGGGCGATCTGCACCCGCTTGCGCTCACCCTCCGACAGCGAGGCGAACCGCCGCCTGATCAGATGGGCCGCCCCCATCATGTCGATCAGCTCGACCGCGCGGGTGACGTCGTTGGAGTCGTACTCCTCCGTCCACCGCCCGAGCAGCGCGTACGAGGCCGTCAGCACCAGGTCGATGACCTTCTCGTCCGGCGGGATGCGCTCGGCCAGCGCGGAGCTGCACAGCCCGATGCGCGGACGCAGGTCGAACACGTCCGCCTCGCCGATGCGCTCCCCCAGCACCTCCACCGACCCGTCGCTGGGGAACAGCAACGTGGCCGCGAGCTGCAGCAGCGTCGTCTTTCCCGCCCCGTTCGGCCCGAGCACGACCCATCGTTCGTCCTCTTCGACCGTCCAGTCGATGCCGCGCAGCAGGGTCGCCCCGTCGCGTCTGTAGGCGACGTCCTGGAACCGCAGCACCTGACCACCCATCCCCGATCCCCTCCTTGAGGAGTAACCCTGGGGACAAACCTATTGCAGGGCGAGCGCTTATCGTGGATCGGTGCGCCCTGAATCGCCTATCTGTCCCGTGCTCGTCGCCTGGGGTAACGCCTGGCTCACCGGCCACACCGGCCTGGACGAGGCGGCCGACCACGTCGAAGAGGTCGGCGGCCCCACCGTGGTGGGCGACGTTCCGCTCCGTAAATACCTGGCCAACCTTCGCTCCGGCGGGCTGAGCGGCTTCCGCCTCGCGCTGCCCGCGCCCGGCGACCCGCTCGGGCTTTCGGGGCCGCCGCCCTTCAACTCGGCGGCCGTGGACGCCGGGCAGGCCGCCGTCGCCGTGCTCGGCGACACCCGGCTCGGGCTGGTGCCCTCGCTCGATCTGCGCGGCTCCTCGTACGTGGGAGTCAGGCTGGACGTGCACGAGGCCGGACCGGTACGGCAGGACCTGCCGTCGGTCGCCGAGGCCGAGCGCGAGCTGTCCGAGGCGATGCGGGAGGCGACCCAGGCGCTGGCCGCCGCGGGCGGTCCCGCGCAGGAACGCCCCCCGCGCGTCGGCGACGGCGGCGGGGAGCTGGCGCCCGGCTACCCGCCGCGCGCCCACCGCGTGTCGGCGCTGGCCACCCGGCTGGGCACGGTGCTGCGCCTGGCGGAGGAGCGCGGGCTCACCTCCGGCGAGCTCGCCTCCAGCGCCGCCGCGCTGCGCGAACTGGACAGGGCCGTGCGCCGCGCGATCGTCGCCGCCCACCACGCCATCTTCGAGCCGGCACGACACACCTGACATTCAGGCCAGGCCGTGGCGGACGGCGTAGAGCGCGGCCTGGGTGCGGTCCTGCACGCCGAGCTTCATCAGCACGTTGGAGACGTGGGTCTTCACCGTCTTCTCGGCAACCGCGAGGCTGCGGGCGATCTCGCGGTTGGACCGGCCGGCCGCGATCAGCTTGAGCACCTCCCGCTCGCGGTCGGTCAGCGGCACCGGCGCGGGCGCGGCGTCGCCGCCCTCCAGCATCGCCTCGGCCGCCTCCGGCGCCAGCAGCACCTGCCCGCCGTGCACGGCCCGCACCGCCCGCACCAGCGCGACCGGGTCGACGTCCTTGTAGAGGAAACCGGACGCGCCCGCCCGCATCGCCGGGCTCACGTCCGACTTGTCGCTCACCGAGGTCAGCACCAGCACCCGGGTCGCGGCGCCGGACAGCTCGCCCAGCGCGCCCAGCCCGTCGAGCACCGGCATCTTCAGGTCGAGCAGCAGCACGTCGGGGTCGAGCTCGCGGACGAGTTCGACCGCCCGCGCCCCGTCACCCGCCTCCCCCACCACCGAGATGTCGTCCTGGAGGTCGAGGAAGGTCCGCAGCCCCTGCCGGACCACCGGATGGTCGTCGGCGATCAGCACCCGGATCACACGTCCACCTCCACCCGCACCCGCGTCCCCTCGCCGGGAGCGGAGTCGACGACCATCCGCCCGCCCACCGACTCCGCCCTCTCCTTCATCGAGACCAGCCCCAGCCCGCGCGAGGCGCCCTGCTCGAACCCGGTGCCGTCGTCCTCCACGGCCAGCGCCAGCCTGCCTCCCGCGTACGACAGCCGCACGGCCACCGTGGCGGCCTCCGCGTGACGCAGCGCGTTGTGCAGCGCCTCCTGGGCCACCCGGAACACGGCCACCTCCACCGCGGAGTCCAGCGGCGGCAGCCTGTCCGCCTCGAACGTGACCTTCGCGGGTTGCAGCCGGTCCAGCATCCGCACGTGCTTGCGGAGCGTCTCGGCCAGGCCGTGCCGGTCCAGCTCGGCCGGGCGCAGCTCCACGATCACCGCCCGCAGTTCGCCCAGCGCCTCACCCGCCAGCCGCTGCACCCGCTCCAGCTCGGCCGCGGCCTTGCCGGGCGCCGACTCGATCATCGCGCCCGCCGCCTGGGCGCTCAGCCGCAGCGAGAACAGCTTCTGGGTGACGGCGTCGTGCAGCTCACGGGCCACCCGGTTGCGCTCCTCCAGCATCGCCAGCTCGCGGCTCCGCTCGTACAGCCTGGCGTTCGCCAGCGCGATCGCGGCGTGCGCGGCGAAGACCTGGAGCAGGCTCTGGTCGGCCTCGGTGAACCCCTCGCCGGACCGCTTGTTGGCCAGGAAGATGATGCCCAGCACGTCGCCGTCGTCGGTGATGGGGACGCCGAGGAAGTCCTTCATCACCGGATGCGCCTTCGGCCAGTACTCGAACCTCGGGTCCGCCCGCAGATCGGGCAGCCGCACCGGGGCGCCCTCACGCAGCATCGCGCCCAGCATGCCGTGCTGGCGCGGAATGGGCCCGATCGCCTCCCACTGCTTGTCGGTGATGCCCTCCGCGACGAACTCCGCGAACGACCCATCGTCGTCCGGCACCCCTAACGCGGCATACCGGGCATCCAGCAACCGCTGCGCCGACCGTACGATGACCTGCAGCACCTCGCGCACCGACAGATGCCGCGTGACCGCCAGCACCGCGGAACTCACCGCTTGCAGGATCTCGTCGCGTTCCGCCGTCACGCCCACACTCTACTGACGCCCCACCGCCCACCCCCCGGCCCCGCGACGCCGCACCTCCGGCTCCTCACGAGGCAAGAGACCTGTTCCCGAGATCCTGCGGAACCCCGCGACCTACGCCTCCGGCCGGCTCCTCACCGGGACGGGCTGGATCTTGCGGAAGTCCTAGGACGATGTGCCCAGGTGAGGGCGGGCCCTGAGGCCGATGTGCGGGGGCTTTCGCGTTTCTAGCGTCGCGGGTATGACGAACATCGCACTCATCACCGGCGCCTCCCGCGGACTCGGCCTGGCGCTCGCGAGGACGCTGGCGAAGGCGGGCTGGCGGCTCGTGCTCACCGCCCGGGGCACGGACCAGTTGACCCGGGTCGCGGGCGAGCTGGGCGCAACGGCACTCCCCGGCGACGTCGCCGACCCCGCGCACGTGCGGCGCCTCGTGGACGCCGTCCCCGAGCTGGACCTCCTGGTCAACAATGCCAGCGGGCTCGGGGCCACGCCGCTGCCGCCGCTGGCGAACTACCCGTTGGACACGTTCCGCGCCCTGCTGGAGACCAACGTCACCGCGCCGCTCGCCCTCATCCAGGCCACGCTCCCCGCGCTGCGCGCCCGGCGGGGCGCCGTCGTCAACATCACCTCCGACGCCGCCACGGGGGCGTACGAGGGATGGGGCGGATACGGGGCCACCAAGGCGGCACTGGACCAGTTGTCGAACGTGCTCGCGGCGGAGGAGCCGGACCTCGCCGTCTGGTGGGCCGACCCCGGCGAGATGAACACCAGCATGCTGGCCGACGCCATCGGCGCCGAGGAGGCCGCCGCCGCCACCGACCCGGCGAAGGTGGCGACCGCCCTCCACGACCTCATCCGAACCCGCCCCAAGAGCGGCAGGGTGACCCTCCAGTGACCCCGGCAAGAACCACCAAGCCCCCCGCACCCACCCAAACGCCCACCGAGGCCGCCACACCACCCGCGCCCGCCCAAACGCCCGCCGAGGCCGCTGCACTGCCCGCGCCCTCTGAGAGGGCGATTCGTGAGTTGATGCCCCTTTGATCGCTTGCGCTGCGTGAGGAGTGCTGGTCACGGGCTCGTTGCCGGATTACGGACGCGGCTGAGCGAACAAGCCCGGCTCCGTTTCCACCAGAATGCCGAGGCTGACCAG
>NZ_JBFAOH010000017.1:0-138597 GCF_040675175.1 Nonomuraea sp. NPDC049649 | reverse complement strand
GATCTGCACGTCGGCGGCATCGGCGTGCTTGGCCAGGCGGCGGATCAGCATCGTGATCCCTTCGGCCGAATGCTTGATCGTGAACCGGTCGACGATGTGGCCGGTGGCGTCCGTGACGCACACGGCGTGGACCTGGGCGGCCCAGTCCAGGCCGGCGAAGAACTGCGCAGGGGGCAGCGTGAGAGACAACTCGACTCCAAGGGGTGGCAGCGACAGCGGCTCGGCGGCGACGAGGCCTGCTCCCGGGCGGTCACTAACCGGCGCTCTGTGGCGCATCTCCCTGTTGCCGGTCCGAAGCCTCGCGAGAACCGGGGGCGGTGGTGTCATGCGGGCCGTCGAGCGGCGACCGGACTAGACCGTCACCCCGGCTCCCGCCGAGTCCCTTCACCAAGCACCGTAGCGGTGCCTGCGAGAAAGATGGTGCCGTAGTGACCATTGTGGTGGCGGCGGTGATCGTGGACCGGGACCGGCGGGTGCTGGCGGCGCAGCGGGCCGCGCCCCCGGAGCTGCGGGGCGGCTGGGAGTTCCCCGGCGGCAAGGTCGACGCGGGTGAGAGCGAGGTCGAAGCCCTCGTCCGGGAGTGCCGCGAAGAGCTCGGCGTGGAGATCGAGGTCGGCACCCGGGTGGGCGGCGACTGGCCGCTGGCGGGCGACGGGTACGTGATGCGGGCCTGGCTGTCCCGGATCGTCTCGGGTACTCCGGAGGCCCGCGAGCACCTGGAGCTGCGGTGGCTGGAGCCCGGCTCGTACTTCGACGTGGCCTGGCTGACGGCCGACCTGCCCCTGATGGAAGCGGTGGAGAAACTCCTCGGGCAGGATTGAGCAGTCACTCTCAGTGACATAATTATCACTAGGCGTTATTTGTCGCATCGGGGGAGGCGGCACGATGAACCGTGGCTGGATAGTGGCCGGGGTCCTGGCCTTCGTGGCGGCCCCGGCCGTGCCCGCGGTGGCCGCGGGCGTGGCCATGGTGCTGGAACGGGTGGACGATCCCGCGGGCATGCTCAGGTGGATCAGGACGGGCGACGTGCTCCGGTACGAGGTGCGGCTGAACGGCATGGGCAGCGACGCCCGGCTGGCGGTGGCGGCCACGCCGGTCCACTCGCTCACGGGGCTGTCCTGTGCGCGCGTGCGTCCGTCCGACACGCCCGACCGCGGGGGCGCCGAGATCACCGCCCGCGCGCTGGCCTCGCGCGCGCTGGCCGCGCCCGAAGGGACGGTGCCCGGGGCGTCGGCGTGCCGGTTGGGCGACCTCACCTCGGAGCGGGCCGTGCGGCTGGAGGTCTCCGTTCCCTCGGGCGCGGAGGAGGTGGAGGTCGCGGCGGTGGCGCGGATGCGCGAGGACGACGGCGACCTCACCACCGTCACCGGTACCGCGAGGGCCGAGGTCGTCGCCGACCCGCCGTCCGGCGAGCGCACCCTGCGCGGACCGGCGGTACGGATCCCGGAGGAGATGCGGGCCCCCGCTCGCCGGCCGTACGACGACGAGGACGACGAATCGGGCGGGGAGCCTGCCCGCGTCCGCGCCGACGAGTTGAGGGCCGAGCGGGGTGAGCCCGGCGGGGGCGAGTCGTCCAGGCGGCGTGAGTTCGCTGAGGCTGAGTCGCGGCGCGAGTTCGGCGGTGCTGAGTCGGGTGGTCGTGAGGCCGCCGAGGGCGCCCGGCGTGAGTTCACCGGTGCTGAGTCGGATGGTCGCCGGGAGACCGGTGGCGTCGAGCAGGGCAGGCGGGAGCTTGACCGCCGGGCTCCTGCGGCGGACACGGGTGAGCTGACGCGTAATCGTGAGGCCGGTGCTCCTGAGGGCGTGACCCAGCAGAAGGAGAAGGAGGGGCACCGGGTGGAGGCGCGGGAGCGCGGAGCGTTCTCCGAGCGGAGGCAGGACGACCGTACGGTGACTCAGCTGAAGCAGGACGACCGTGCGGCGACTCAGCTGAAGCAGGACGACCGTGCGGCGGCTCAGCGGAGCCAGGACAACCGTGCGGCGAATCAGCGGGGCCAGGACGATCAGCCGGCGGCTCAGCGGAACCGTGACGACCGTGCGGCGACTCACCGGGGCCAGGGCGACCAGGCGGCGACTCAGCGGAGCCAGGGCGACCAGGCGGCGACTCAGCCGAGGCAGGACGACCGTGCGGCGACGCCGTCCGATGGCGGCGGGACGGCGCAGGCGCAGCCGTGGAGCGCGCCGCAGGTTCCACAGCCGGGGCTGGAGTTCCCGAAGACCACGGAGGGCGAGCCCGGCCAGGAGCAGCGGGTGGAGCTCCCGGAGGTGGCGCCGCCGCCGTCCGCTGAAGGCGCTCCGGGCGCGCCGCTGCCGCGTGTGGTGGAGGGGGCCGACATGCGTGTACGGGCGGAGGAAAGGATCAATCCGCTGGCCGGAGCGGGCGGGCTGCCGTACGCGGCGGGCGGGATCGGGGTGTTGCTGGCCGGGCTCTGGGGGGTGGCCGCCGCGCAACGCCGGCGGCTGCGGGGAAAGGTATTCTAGATCCGCCTTTACTGATACTTTGACCCGACTAGTATTCCCTTGACCGTGGATTCGGATTCGCGCGGAGGGCACCGGTGGCACGCAAACGAGCGACGGCCGTCTCCGCGATCGTGCTCGCTCTCGGGTTAACCGGCATCGGGGTCGTCCCGTTCATCGGCATGGGCGCGTCGGCCTCGGCCACGGCGCTGACCCCGGTGGAGCCGTGCGACGCCGGGCAGGTATGCCCGCCCGAGACCACCATCACGATCACCACCACGCTGCCGACCCCGACTCCGACCCCCGAGCAGCCCGAGACCACGATCACCAAGACGGTCACGGCGACGCCCACCGGGCAGGCCGAAGAGCCCACGCCGACGAAGACCAAGACGACCCGCGCCCCCGACCCGGCGCCGACCACCCAGCCCGTGCAGCCGCCGCCGCAGCAGCAGCCGGTGCCGTCGCAGAGCGTGCCGGAGGTCCCCGCCGACGACGACACGCCGGAAGCGGAAGAGTCGATCCAGATCCCCACCGTCGCCGCCACCGACACCCCGCCGCCCCCGATCTCCACCGACGCGGCCTCCGTCGAGAGCGACGCGGTGCAGCTTGAGATGCGGAACGCGGCGCCCGAGTACGACCAGCGCACTCTCACCCAGCGGCTCAGCATCCCGGCGCTGATCATGGTGCTGCTGGTGCTGTTCGCGGTGCTGATCTTCGAGGGGCGGCTGCGCCGGATGGCCCACGCCGCGGCCGTGCGC
Source organism: Nonomuraea sp. NPDC049649 (assembly GCF_040675175.1). Classification (NCBI taxonomy): domain Bacteria; kingdom Bacillati; phylum Actinomycetota; class Actinomycetes; order Streptosporangiales; family Streptosporangiaceae; genus Nonomuraea; species Nonomuraea sp. NPDC049649. The sequence continues at coordinate 135,382 of NZ_JBFAOH010000017.1, read as the reverse complement.
AAGGCGGGCCCGCAGGCGCCCTACCCGCACCAGCCCGGCTACCCGCCCCAGCCCGGCCCCGAGGGCTACCCGGCCGGGCCCGGCTACGCCACCGCCGGCGTCGCGGCCCCCGGCTATCCGGGCGGCACCGCGTACGCGCCGATCATCAGCTTCGTGCCCGTGCAGACGTTCCCGAGCGGGCAGGTCCAGTACGGCGCGGTCTACCACGACCCGAACGCGGTGCCGCCGGTGCCCGCGCCGGGGCCGCCGCCCGCGCAGGAGCCGGTGGTGCTGGCTCCCGACCAGTCTGGCGCGTACACCCAGCCGCCCCAGGAAGAACCCGCCCCTCAGCAGCGGGAGTTCCGGGCGCCGTTCGAGCCGCTCATCCCGTCGGAGCCGCCCTCCGACATCCCGCCGGGCGGTGCCGCCCCGTACGAGGACGCCCCGGACCGCCCGCTGGGCCCCGCCTCGGCAGCCGAATCAGGCGACTCCGAACCCTGGAGCGGCCCCCTGCCGGACGTCGACCGTACGATCGAACAGCGTCTCCCCGGCGACGACTCCCGCTGATCTACTAGCACCTTGACCTCGACAGCGGGCACCCGCGCTGGTCGTTTCCCATGTTCGTGGGAGGGCCTGAAAAGGGGAACGCGGCGGGACCGGCGTCCCGCCGCGTTCTAGGGGAGTGCTACTTGGCGCGCTTGAAGATCTTGTTGCCGAGCCACACCAGGGGGTCGTACTTGCGGTCCACCACGCGCTCCTTCATCGGGATCAGCGCATTGTCGGTGATCTTGATGTGCTCGGGGCAGACCTCGGTGCAGCACTTGGTGATGTTGCAGTAGCCGAGCCCGTGGTCCTCCTGGGCCGACTCCTTGCGCTCCGCGACGTCGTACGGGTGCATGTCCAGTTCGGCGATCCGCATGAGGTAGCGCGGCCCGGAGAAGGCGGGCTTGTTCTCCTCGTGGTCGCGGATCACGTGGCAGACGTTGTTGCACATGAAGCACTCGATGCACTTGCGGAACTCCTGGGACCGCTCGACATCGACCTGCTTCATCCGGTACTCGCCCGGCCGCACGCCCTCCGGGGGCGTGAAGGACGGCACCTCCCGGGCCTTCTCGTAGTTGAACGAGACGTCGCAGACGAGGTCCTTGATGACGGGGAAGGTCCGCATCGGGGTGACCGTGATGGTCTCGTCCTCGGCGAAGGTCGACATCCGGGTCATGCAGCCCAGCCGGGGCTTGCCGTTGATCTCCATGGAGCAGGAGCCGCACTTGCCGGCCTTGCAGTTCCAGCGCACGGCCAGGTCGGGGGCCTGGGTGGCCTGGAGCCGGTGGATGATGTCGAGGACGACCTCGCCCTCGTTCACCTCGACGGTGAAGTCTTCGAGCTTGCCTTCGCCACCCTCGCCGCGCCAGACCCTGAACTTCGCCTTGTAACTCATTTCGCGATCCTGTCGAACTCGGCCATCTCTTCGTCGGTGAGGTACTTGCTCAGCTCGTCGCGGTCGAACAGCGAGATCAGGTCGTCCCGCATCGCGGGCTGCTCCTGTTCCTCGACCGTGATGGAGGTGCCGTCCTCGGTGGAGCAGACCAGCAGCTTGCGCCGCCACTCGGGCCGCATGCCGGGGTGGTCGTCGCGGGTGTGGCCGCCGCGGCTCTCCTCGCGCAGCAGCGCGGCCTTGGCCACGCACTCCGACACGAGGATCATGTTGCGCAGGTCGAGCGCGAGGTGCCAGCCGGGGTTGTAGATGCGGGAGCCGCCCGCGCCGACGAGCTGGACGCGCTCCTTGAGCTTCTCCACGACCTGCAGCGCCTCGGAGATCTCCTCGGCCTTGCGGATGATGCCGACCAGCTCGTTCATGGTCCGCTGGAGCTCGTGGTGGACCTCGTACGGGTTCTCGCCGGAGCGTTCGAGCGGCGCCAGGGCCTCCTCGCGGGCGGCGTCGATCTGCTGCGCGGAGATCTTGGGCCGGGCGGCGAGGCCGTCCACGTACGCGGCGGCGCCGGCACCCGCGCGCCGGCCGAACACCAGCAGGTCGGAGAGCGAGTTGCCGCCGAGCCGGTTGGAGCCGTGCATGCCGCCGGCGACCTCTCCGGCGGCGAACAGGCCGGGTACGGAGGCGGCGGCGGTGTCGGCCTCGACCTCGATGCCGCCCATGATGTAGTGGCAGGTCGGGCCCACCTGCATGGGTTCGGCGGTGATGTCGACGTCGGCCAGCTCCTTGAACTGGTGGTACATCGACGGCAGCCGGCGCTTGATCTCCTCGGCCGGCAGGCGGGTGGACACGTCCAGGTAGACGCCGCCCTGGGGTGAGCCGCGGCCCGCCTTCACCTCGGCGTTGATGGCCCTGGCCACCTCGTCACGGGGCAGCAGCTCCGGCGGGCGGCGGTTGTTGGCCTGGTCGGTGTACCAGCGGTCGGCCTCCTCCTCGGAGGTGGCGTACTGGTCCTTGAACACCTCGGGGATGTAGTTGAACATGAAGCGCTCGCCCTCGGAGTTGCGCAGCACGCCGCCGTCGCCGCGGACCGACTCGGTGACGAGGATGCCGCGCACGGACGGCGGCCAGACCATCCCGGTGGGGTGGAACTGGATGAACTCCATGTTGATGAGGTTCGCCCCGGCCAGCAGGGCCAGGGCGTGTCCGTCACCGGTGTACTCCCAGGAGTTCGAGGTGACGACGTAGGACTTGCCGATGCCGCCGGTGGCCAGCACCACCGCGGGGGCGTCGAAGAGGATGAAGCTGCCGGTCTCGCGCCAGTAGCCGAACGCGCCGGAGATCCGGTCGCCGTCCTTGAGCAGGCGGGTGACCGTGCACTCCTGGAAGACCTTGATGTAGGCCTCGTAGTCGCCGTGCTGCTCGTAGTCCTCCTGCTGGAGGGCGACGACGCGCTGCTGGAGGGTGCGGATCATCTCCAGGCCGGTGCGGTCGCCGACGTGGGCCAGGCGCGGGTACTCGTGGCCGCCGAAGTTGCGCTGGCTGATCTTGCCGTCCTCGGTGCGGTCGAAGAGCGCGCCCCAGGCCTCCAGCTCCCAGACCCGGTCGGGCGCCTCCTTCGCGTGCAGCTCGGCCATCCGCCAGTTGTTGAGGAACTTGCCGCCCCGCATGGTGTCGCGGAAGTGCACCATCCAGTTGTCGTCGGGGTTGACGTTCCCCATCGAGGCGGCGGCGCCGCCCTCGGCCATGACCGTGTGGGCCTTGCCGAACAGCGACTTGCAGACGATCGCGGTGCGCTTGCCCTGCTGGCGGGCCTCGATGGCGGCCCGCAGGCCGGCGCCTCCCGCGCCGATGACCACGACGTCGTACTCGTGACGCTCGATGTTGATCGAGTTATCCACTTGAGATGATCCTTACGCGAACGGGAAGGCGATGATGCCCTTGGCCACCAGGCGGACGTAGAGGTCGGCGCCCATGACGGAGAACATCGAGGCCCACGCCCACTGCTGGTGCTTGGCGTTGAGCTTGGAGACGAAGGTCCAGGCCCGGTAGCGGAGCGGGTGCCGGGAGAAGTGGTTGAGCCGGCCCGCCATGATGTGACGGCAGGAGTGGCAGCCGAGCGTGTAGCCGAGGATGAGCACGGCGTTGGCCATCAGGATCCAGCTGCCGAGGCCGATCGGCTTGTGCACGACGGCCAGGATCGCGTCGTAGGTGAGGATGGCGCCGATCAGCAGAGCGAAGTAGAAGAAGTAGCGGTGGATGTTCTGCATGATCAGCGGGAAGCGGGTCTCACCGGTGTACTTCCCGTGCGGCTCCTGCACCGCGCACGCGGCCGGCGACAGCCAGAACGAGCGGTAGTAGGACTTGCGGTAGTAGTAGCACGTGAGCCGGAACCCGCCCGGCAGGCCGAGGATCAGCAGCCCCGGCGGGAGCGCGTACCAGTCGCCGACGGGCGCCCAGCCGAAGAGCCTCGCGCCCTCACAGACCTCCTGGGTGGTCAGACACGGGGCGGCGAAGGGGGCGATATAGGGTTCGACGAAGTTGCTGGTGTCGAGGATCGCCCACACACCGTAGATAAGAAATGAGCTGAGCCCGAGGAACACGAGCAGCGGGGTGAGCCACCATCGGTCGGTGCGCAGGGTGCGTACCCTGATTTGGGCACGCTGCTTTCTCACCGGGGATTCGGGCGTCGTCTGGGTCATCGCGGACCTCTCCACCTCCCGCGGACCCCGCACGCCTGGGGTCCGGGTCGTTCTCTAGGCGCGATCGGCGGTGACTGTGCCGCGCGGGCGCGCAAGTTGGTGTGGCATACGTTACGACGAGCGCATCCGGATTTGTGAGGACGGTCACTCACTTTCTCCTGCTCACCCTGTGATTCCTGTCACGTCTCCGGTCAGGGCCGCTGTCCCTGGTAAGGCAACTTCACCACAGTCACGAAAAAGTTATCGATTTGACGGACAACCCTTATGAATTGCCCAAAATCCACCGGTTTAGCTACGTAGGCATTGGCCTGGAGGCAATACTGCGGGCGATGTCCTCCTCCGCCTCCGACGTCGTCAGAACCACCACCGGGATCAGCCGCAGTACGGGGTCCGCCTTCACCTCCCGCAGCACTTCCATCCCGCTCATTCTGGGCAGGTTGAGGTCCAGCAGCACCAGATCCGGCCTGGGCGTGTCGGCGTAGGGGCCCTGCCGGCGCAGGAACGCCATCGCCTGCTCGCCGTCGCCCACCACGTGCAGGCGGTTGCGGAGCCGGTTGAGCGCGAACGCCTCCCGGGTGAGCACCACGTCGCCCTGGTCGTCCTCGACCAGGAGCACCTCGGTGGGCCGCCCCTCAGGCATCGTCGTCCCCGGCCGCGGGCAGCGTCCAGCGGAAGGTGGTGCCGCGGCCCTCGGAGTCGCCGTCGAGCCAGAGCCGGCCGCCGTGGTAGTCGACGATCTTCCGGCAGAGGGCCAGGCCGATGCCGGTCCCCGCGTACACGTCACGCGGGTGCAGGCGCTGGAAGATCAGGAAGATCCGGTCGGCGTACTTGGGGTCCACGCCTATGCCGTTGTCGGCGCAGCTGAACTCCCACATGTCGCCCCTCCGTACCGCCTCGACGCGGACGTGCGGCGGCTCCTCGCCGCGGAACTTGACCGCGTTCTCGATGAGGTTCTGGAAGAGCTGGGTGAGCTGGGAGGTGCTGCCGATCACGCGGGGCAGCTCGCCGGTGGTGACGGTGGCGCCCGCGTCCTCGATCGCCGCCGACAGGTTGTCCAGGGCCGCGCGGACCGCCACGCCGCTGTCCATCGGCGTCTTCTCGCCGCCCACCCGGCCCACGCGCGAGAAGTCGAGCAGGTCGCTGATGAGCAGCTGCATGCGCTTGGCGCCGTCGACCGCGAAGTGGATGTACTGCCTGCCCCGGTCGTCGAGCTCGCTCTCGTACCGCTGCTCCAGCATCTGGGTGAAGCTCGCCACCTTCCGCAGCGGCTCCTGTAAGTCGTGGCTGGCCACGTACGCGAACTGCTCCAGCTCGCTGTTGGACCGGCGCAGCTCGTCGGCCTGGTCGGAGGCGGTGCGCCAGGCGTACAGGATGCGCCGGCGCATCGAGTCGATGTGGCTCGACAGCTCGGCCAGCTCCGCGGGCCGCTCCACGCCGAGCCGGTGGTCGAAGTCGCCGCCCGCGACCGTGCGCACCTGCTCGGTCAGCCGGGCGATGGGGTCGAGCACGGTGAAGCGGACGATGAACGCCAGCGCCACGCCCGCGCAGAGGATCACCACGAACAGCACCACGAGCGCGATGTTGAGCCTGCTGATCTGGGCCGCGACCTCGGGCTTGGGGTCCAGCTCGCGGACCCGGGCGATCATCAGCATGATGAGCACCACGCCGGCCAGGAACGCCAGCGCGGTGGCCGCCCCGGCGAAGACGAACCAGCGGGCGATCGGCACCCGGCCGACGCCGGTCGGCTGCTTGGCCGGGGGCAGCGGATGGATGCTCATGTCTCGCCCCTGCCCACGACCACGGCCGCCAGGTCGTCGTTGAGTGTCCCGACGTCGCCGATGAGCCGGTCGATGTCGATGGTGCCGTGCAGCCGTACCAGGTCGACGAGCCCGTCCACGCCGAGCATCTCGCCGCCCACCGCGGCCTCGATCAGCCCGTCGGTGTAGAGCATCATCGACCAGCGCTCGCCCAGCGGCACGTCCAGCACCGTCCACTGGGCGTCCGGGAAGATGCCGAGCGGCGGCCCGGACGGCGCGCTCTCGACGAGCTGGACATGCCCGTCGCGCACCAGCACCGGGGGCGGGTGGCCGACCACCCGCATCTGCGCGCTGCCCAGGTCGGGCGCGATCGTGGTCATGCAGAGCGTGGTGAAGATCTCCGGGGCCTTCCGCTCTGCTCTCAGCAGCGTGTCGAGCGTATGGAGGAGCAGGTCGCCCGACTGACCGGCCAGGACGAGCGCGCGCCAGGCGATGCGCAGCGCCACCCCGAGCGCGGCCTCGTCGGGGCCGTGGCCGCACACGTCGCCGACCACCACGTGGATCGAGCCGTCGGGCGTCTGCACCGTGTCCAGGAAGTCGCCCGCCAGCCGGCCTCCGGAGCCGGGCAGGTAGCGGGTGGAGTGGCGCAGCCCGCGGTTGCGCAGCAGCGGCACGGGGAGCAGGCCGTTCTCCAGGCGGGCGTTCTCCTTGGCGGTCAGCTCCGCCTCGACCAGCCTGCGCTGGGCCAGGTCGGCGCGCTTGCGCTCCATCGCGTAGCGGATGGCCCGGGCCAGCAGGCGGGCGTCGACGTCCTGCTTGACCAGGTAGTCCTGGGCTCCCGCCTGCACCGCCGCGACGCCGACGTGGGCGTCGCGCAGCCCGGTCAGCACCAGCACGGCGGCGTGCGGGGCCAGGTGGATGACGTGTTCCAGGGCTTCCAGGCCGGTCGCGTCGGGCAGCGACAGGTCGACGAGCACGCACTGGATCTCGGGGCCGAGCCTGGCCTTCGTCTCGTCCAGGGTGCGCACCCAGGTGATCCGGGGCGGCGCCTCGGCCTGTTTCAGCAGCTCCTCCACGAGGAACGCGTCCCCTGCGTCGTCCTCGACCAGGAGCAGCGTCAGCGTTTCGTTCAGAGTCGCCGTCACACACAGCCTTCCGGAGATGAGCCTGTGCTGCTCATTCTGCGATGAGCTCGACCCCTTGCGGAAGGGTGCCTTCCTGCCCGGCTTCGATCACGTAGGAGAGGAGTGTCGCCCGGAACGCCTGGGCGGCCCGTATGGGCTCCACGTCCTTGCGGTGGGCCAGCGCGATCGTCCGGTAGAGCCCGGGCGGCGCGAGCGGCGTGCCGGCCAGCCCCGGCCGCCCGTCGAGCACCATCGACGGCACCACGGCCATGCCCAGCCCCGCCTCGACGAACCGGAGCACCGCGTCCATCTCGCCGCCCTCGACCGCGAACCGGGGCTCGAACCCGGCCTGCCGGCACGCCGTCAGCGTCGCGTCGCGCAGGTCGTAGCCGCTCCTGAACATCACCATCGGCCTGCCGCGCAGCTCGTCGATCCGCAGGTACGGCCGGCGCGGGCGCTCGGCGGCGGGCGTGGCGACGACCAGGTTCTCGCGCAGGATCTCCTCTGTCGTCAGCGACGGGTCGTCGTGCTGCAGCGGCATGATGATCAGCGACATGTCGAGCTGGCCGCGCGCCAGTGCGCGCACCAGGTCGCGCGAGCCGCCCTCCTCGACCAGCAGGCCGATCCCCGGGTACGCGTGATGGAAGCGGGCCAGCGCGTCGGCCATGAGCCCCGCGCAGAGGGAGGGCGTCGCGCCCAGCCGCAGCCGGCCCCGGCGCAGCCCGGCCAGCTCGGCGATCTCCTGCCGGGCGGTGTCGGCGTCGGCCAGCATCCGGCGGGCCAGGGGCAGCAGCGTCTCGCCAGCCGGGGTCAGCGTGACGTTGCCGCGCGCCCGGGAGAGCAGCGGGGCGCCGAGCTCGTTCTCCAGGGCCTTGATCTGCTTGCTGAGGGTGGGCTGGGCGACCCGCATCCGCTCGGCCGCGTGGGTGAAATGCCTGGTCTCCGCTACTGCGACGAAGTACGCCAACTGCTGGAACTGCATGTGATTTTCCTCGCACCCGCCCAGCTCGATGAACGTGCTTATGCCGTACAAACCAGACACAATAGCCAACGGCTATCGAAACCAGGCCAATCATGACTTGGACGGATCATCGCAGGTCACCTAGCTTCGATGGATGTGACAGCCACGATAGAGCGCGGCGCCGCCACCGCGCCCGTCAGCCCCCCAACGGGTGAAGACAAGTCCCGCGTGAAGAGGACTGGCGGCTTCCTCGCCTCTTCCAACGGCAAGAAGGCCATCATGGCGGTCACCGGTGCCGTGATGGTGCTCTTCCTCGTCGGCCATATGATCGGCAACCTCAAGATATTCGCGGGCCGCGACTCCTTCAACGAGTACGCGCACGCGCTGCGGACCCTGCTGGAGCCGCTCGCCCCGTACCGGAGCCTGCTCACCCTCGTCGAGATCGTCCTCGTCGTCTCGGTGGTCCTCCACATGTGGGCCGCGATCTCCCTGTCCCGCCGCGCCGCCGCCGCCCGGCCGGTGAAGTACGCGGCGAAGAAGAAGTCGCGGGCCAAAGGGTACGCGACGCACATCATGCGGTTCGGCGGCATCACGATCGCGCTCTTCCTGGTCTGGCACCTGCTCGACCTGACCTTCGGCGTGGTGAACCCCGAGGGCTTCGCCTCCACGCCCGCCGACCGGATGATCGCCGGCTTCGACCCGTCCCGGTGGTACGTGACGCTCCTGTACATCGTCGCCGTCGTCATGGTCGGCCTGCACCTGCGGCACGGCATCTGGAGCGCCTTCCAGACCCTCGGCGTGGCCAACCGCAACCGGAACAAGGCGCTGAACGGGATCGCCGCGCTCGTCGCCGCCGTCCTGGTCATCGGCTTCCTCGCGCCGCCGCTCGCCATCACGTTCGGAGTGATCCAGTGAACTACGTCGAAGGCGCGGAGATCCGCGACACCAAGGCCCCGGCCGGTCCCATCGAGGAGCGGTGGGAGAAGCGCAAGTTCAGCGCCCGCCTGGTGAACCCGGCCAACAAGCGCAAGCTCACCGTCATCGTCGTGGGCACCGGCCTGGCCGGCGGCTCGGCCGCCGCGACGCTCGGCGAACTCGGCTACAACGTCAAGTCGTTCTGCTACCAGGACTCGCCCCGGCGCGCCCACTCCATCGCCGCCCAGGGCGGCATCAACGCCGCCAAGAACTACCGCGGCGACGGCGACTCCATCTACCGCCTGTTCTACGACACGGTGAAGGGCGGCGACTTCCGCGCCCGCGAGTCGAACGTCTACCGGCTGGCCGAGGTCTCGGTGAACATCATCGACCAGGCCGTGGCCCAGGGCGTGCCGTTCGCCCGGGAGTACGGCGGCCTGCTCGACACCCGGTCCTTCGGCGGCGCCCAGGTCTCCCGTACCTTCTACGCCCGCGGCCAGACGGGCCAGCAGCTCCTGCTCGGCGCGTACCAGGCCCTGGAGCGGCAGATCGCGGCCGGGAACGTGGAGATGCACGCCCGCCACGAGATGCTCGACCTGATCGTCTCCGACGGGCGGGCGCGCGGCATCATCGTCCGCGACATGGTGACCGGCGAGATCGAGCGGCACTTCGCCGACGCCGTGGTCCTCGCCACCGGCGGCTACGGCAACGTGTTCTACCTGTCCACGAACGCCAAGGGCTGCAACACCACCGCCATCTGGCGCGCCCACGAGCGCGGCGCCTACTTCGCCAACCCCTGCTACACGCAGATCCACCCGACCTGCATCCCGGTCTCCGGCGATCACCAGTCGAAGCTCACGCTCATGTCCGAGTCGCTGCGCAACGACGGCCGCGTCTGGGTGCCGCTGCGCAAGAACGACACCCGCGCGCCCGGCGACATCCCGGACAACGAGCGCGACTACTACCTGGAGCGGATCTACCCCGCCTTCGGCAACCTGGTCCCGCGCGACATCGCCTCCCGCGCCGCCAAGAACGTCTGCGACGAGGGCCGCGGCGTCGGACCCGGCGGCCTGGGCGTCTACCTCGACTTCCGCGACGCCATCAACCGGCTCGGCCGGGAGGCCGTGGAGAAGAAGTACGGCAACCTGTTCGAGATGTACGAGCGCATCACGGGCGAGAACCCGTACGAGGTCCCGATGCGCATCTACCCGGCCGTCCACTACACGATGGGCGGGCTGTGGGTGGACTACGACCTGCAGTCGACCATCCCCGGCCTGTTCGTGATCGGTGAGGCGAACTTCTCCGACCACGGCGCCAACCGGCTCGGCGCCTCCGCGCTGATGCAGGGCCTGGCCGACGGCTACTTCGTGCTGCCCACCACGATCGGCGACTACCTGGCGGACGGGCCGTTCGGGGACGTCGACGAGGAGGCCGTCGCGGCGGCCGAGCTGAAGGTGCGCACGAAGATCGACCGGCTGCTGTCCGTCAACGGCAACCGGACCCCCGACTCCTTCCACCGCGAGCTGGGCAAGCTCATGTGGGACTACTGCGGCATGGAGCGCACCGAGGAGTCGCTGCGCAAGGCCCTGGAGCGCATCCCCGAGCTGCGCGAGGAGTTCTGGGAGAACGTCAAGGTCACCGGCACCGCCGAGGAGCTGAACCAGGTGCTGGAGCGGGCCGGCCGGGTGGCCGACTTCTTCGACCTGGCCGAGCTCATGTGCCTGGACGCCCTGGTGCGCAGCGAGTCGTGCGGCGGTCACTTCCGGGCCGAGTCGCAGGACGCCGACGGCGAGGCGCTGCGGGACGACGACAACTTCGCCCACGTCTCGGCGTGGGAGTACTCGCCCGACGGCACGCCGATCCTGCACAAGGAGCCGCTCGAGTACGAGTACGTCAAGATGAGCCAGCGGAGCTACAAGTGAACCTGACCCTGAAGGTCTGGCGTCAGAGCGGCCCCAAGGACCGCGGACGCATGGTGACATATCGGGTGGAGGATGTTTCGCCCGACATGTCCTTCCTGGAAATGCTGGATGTGCTCAACGAGCGGCTCATCCTCGAAGGCGACGACCCGATCGCCTTCGACCACGACTGCCGCGAAGGCATCTGCGGCATGTGCGGCATGGTCATCAACGGAGTCGCGCACGGCGAACAGGTGGCCACCACCACCTGCCAGCTCCACATGCGCCACTTCGAGGACGGCGCCACCATCACCATCGAACCGTGGCGGGCCGCGCCGTTCCCCGTGATCAAGGACCTGGTCGTCGACCGGAGCGCCTTCGACCGCATCATCCAGGCCGGCGGCTTCATCTCCGTCCCTGCCGGCTCCGCCCCGGACGCGCACAGCGTGCCCGTCCGCAAGGAGGACGCCGACGCCGCCTTCGACGCCGCCACCTGCATCGGCTGCGGCGCCTGCGTGGCGGCCTGCCCCAACGGGTCGGCGTCCCTCTTCACCGCCGCCAAGATCACCCACCTCAGCCTGCTCCCGCAGGGCCAGCCCGAACGCCTCTCGCGCGCCAAGGCCATGGTGGACCAGATGGACGCCGAAGGCTTCGGCGGCTGCACCAACACCGGCGAGTGCACGGCCGTCTGCCCCAAGGGCATCCCGCTGGACACGATCGCGCAGATGAACAGCGACTACCTCAAGGCGAACGCCAAGTAGTCTTCACCAGGGGCCGCTTCGTTACCCGGAGCGGCCCCTTTTCAATGGGCTTCGCCCAGAGGCGCTCCGCGCCGGGCAGCTCAGACGTTCTTCTTTCCAGCGCCTCCGGCGCCATCGCGCCACGTTGACCGGTGGATCCAGGCGTTATTCGCAGGGGCGGAGCCGCATAGTCCGAGCGGCGACGTCTCGAATCGGTCTGCTTCGGGTGCCCTGTTCCCGCACGAGTGATCCAGAGCGTGCGCTGCTCGTCGTCGATCGCCTACCAGGCTTGGTGCTGCCATTGCTCCAGTGAGGCGCTTCCCACTTTGACTGTTCCCAGCGCGCCCTTCAGAGGATGTCGGCGTGGGTCGCTGGTGATGGTGACCCAGCCTCGGCCGAGATTCTCGGGAGCCTGAGAGAGGGTCCTGCCATCCCTCGGCGGCGCGCCGGTCGCTGAAACCGCAGGGTCGTGGGACGTCATCTCCACGACCCGCCATTACGCCTTCCCTCCGGGGCGGGAACGTCGAGGCCGTCACCGGGGAAGGGGCCCTGGAGCTCACGGGCCAGCTGCGGGTCGCTCCACACCACGGCCGTCGATCGCGAGGAGGCGAGCGCGCGCCCGAACGGCAGCAGTTCACCCGTGTCGGCTCCGGCCGGCATGGGGTCGAGCAGTTCGTCGACGCAGTCGCAGCGTTCCGTCTCGGGGAGCCAGGTGAGCCAGGGAAGTACCTCAGCCAGCATCTTCTCGGCGCTTTCCGTCACCGCGCGAGATTACCTGAAGGAGTCCAGGACGATCAGCCCGTGACGAGAAGGTCGGCTTTTCACCGGACCGCTTCGACACCGGAAACGGTCCCCTTTTTTCTCTGAGACCCCGAGCAAGGGGTTATCGGCGCCGGCCTCGCCGGGCATACTGGGACGATGATCGAACATACTGTCGGATTCACAGCATCGGCCCAGCTGTCGTGAGGGGCCGCGTGGTCTCCAAGGATGGCACGCCCATCGCGTACGAGCGGATCGGCGAGGGCCCGCCCGTCATCCTGGTCGGCGGCGGGCTGGACGACGGGACGGAGAACGCCCCGCTGGCCCGCGAGCTGGCCCGCAAGTTCACGGTCGTCAACTACGCGCGGCGCGGCCGGGGCGAGAGCGGCGACACGCCCCCGTACGCGGTGCGGCGCGAGGTCGAGGACCTGGACGCGCTGGTGACCGAAGTCGGAGGGCCGGCCTTCCTGTACGGGGTCTCTTCGGGCGGGGCACTGGCCCTGGAGGCCGCGGCTCTCGGGGTGGCCGCGGGGAAGGTGGCCGTGTACGAGGTCCCGTACCTCGTCGGCGAGGGCATGGTGGCCGCCTGGCGCGAGTACGTGGCCCGGCTCGGCGAGGCGCTCGGGCGGGATGACCGGGACGCGGCGCTGGAGCTGTTCATGCGGCTCGCGGGGTCGTCCGACGAGGAGATCGCGGGGGCGCGGGGCGCGCCGGTGTGGCCCGCGCTGCTGGGCATGGCGCACACGCTGGCCTATGACGCCGCCTGCCTCGGGGACGGGCCGCCGCCGAAACGGCTCGCCGAGATCGGGCAGCCGGTGCTGGTGCTGACGGGCGGCGGTCTCGGCGGGCTGCCGGGGTTCTTCGACGAGGCGGCCGACGCGCTCGCGGCCGTCCTCCCGCACAGGGAGCGCCGCACGATCGAGGGGACCGGGCACGTGGCCGACGCGGGGCGGGTCGCACCTGTCCTGAGCGAGTTCTTCACCCGGTAGAGGTCCGCCCGCCCTGGAGCAGTTCCGCGGTCTCCAGGAACGGCCTCGCGAGGTCGGCCGCCCCCATGTCCAGCAGATACAGGCCGCTGGAGACGCGCTCGACGAACCCCCACTCCCAGATCGCCGTCTCGTCCAGCCCGCTCCCGTCGGCCAGCAGGCGGCAGTACCGCCGGGCGAGACCGGCGGGGTCGCCGGCCGCGAGGAGTTCCGGGCACCAGTCGCGCAGCACGACGCCCAGGTCGTAGGCCGGGTCGGCGAGGAAGCCGTCCGGGTCGATGAAGACGAACCCCGACTCCGCCCCCGCCCTGGGCCGGGGTACGCGGAGGGCGTTGCCGGGGTGCGGGTCGCCGTGGACGACGACCGGCTCGGGGGAGACGGCTGCGCGCCGCTCGGCGAAGCGCAGGGCGCGGGTGACGGCCCGTTCGGAGACGGCGGCGGGGTGCTTCGTCCACAGGCGGTGGATCAGCTCGGCGAGCTGCCCCGCCTTGTCGAACGGGCGCGCGCCGGCAGGCGGCGGTACGGTCCACGCCGCGCGGAGCGTACGGCAGAGCGTCCTGATGGCGTCCTCCGGGGCGAGATCCTCCATCGACGGGCCGAGGGTTTCCTGGAGCATGGCGGGGCGGTCGAGGTCGTAGGCGAACAGGCGCACGTACCCGCGTCCCCCGGCGGCCGAGAGGGTCCGGATCTGGTCGTACGCCTCGGGCCCGGGAAGCGGGATCTTGAGCACGGCGCTCCCGCCATCGGCGCGCCGCACGCGTGACACGTACGCGGCGGTGCCGCCCGCCAGCGGCGGCCCCGCGCTGATCGCCCAGCGCCGCTCCAGCTCGGCGATCCGCCCCGGCAGCTCGGCCAGCCACCGGGCCCCTTCGCCGCCCAGGTGGGCGGCCTTCAGCAGCACCGTCTCCGGCAGCGCGATCGACCTGTCCGCCAAGGGGGCTGTCCTTTCTCTGCGAGCAACGGCGACACGCTACCGCGAGCAGGGAATGGCTATAGGAATCGCCTATGCCTCCCGCTGTTATTTCCTCTTTGTTCTCCGTCCTTTCCTCAGCGTACCGTGCAAGAGCTCGGCCATTTTCGGGAGAAAGGAACGGTCGCATGACCACGAAAGAATTCGCGGGAAAGCGGGCTCTGGTAACGGGCGGCACGCGCGGAATCGGCGCGGCCGTCGTCCGTCAGCTCCTCGACGAAGGCGCGGACGTGCTCGCGACCGCCAGGTCAGAGGCGAGCACGGTCCCGGAGGGTGCCTCCTTCGTCGCGGCGGACGTGCGGACAAGGGCCGGGGCGGAGGCGATCGCCGACGCCGCGCGGAAGACCCTCGGCGGGGTGGACATCCTGGTGCACAGCGCCGGTGGGGCGCGACCGCACGACAGCAGCTGGGCGATCCCCGGCGAGGAGTGGCAGAACGCGCTGGAGCTGAACTACCTGGCGTCCGTGCGGCTGGACGCGCTGCTGGCCGGAGGGATGCGGGAACGGGGCCACGGCGTGATCGTGCACATCTCGTCGGCCGCCGTTGCCACCCCGATCGGGCCGTTCCTGCACTACACGGCGGCGAAGGCGGCGCTGGAGAACTACAGCCGCGGCCTGGCCCTGGAGCTGGCCCCGTTCGGCGTCCGGGTCAACACCCTGACCCCCGGCAGGGTGGAAACCCCCGGCGGCGTGGCGACGCGGGACGCGTGGGCGCGCATGCACGGGGACGATCAGGTCAAGGCGAGCGTGCCGCTGGGGCGCGACGGACTGCCCGACGACATCGCCGACGCCGTGCTGTTCCTCGTATCGGAACGGGCGAGCTGGATCACCGGCAGCAATCTCGTCGTCGACGGTGGCGAATACCCCAGGTTTTGACCCAGAGAAAGAAGAATTTCGATGAAAGAATACGGCGACAAAAATGTCGTCATCACGGGCGGTGGCAGCGGCATCGGATTCGCGATGGCGAAACTGCTGGCGGACGGCGGAGCCCGCGTGGTGATAACCGGCCGTTCCCAGGACACCCTCGACGCCGCCCGGAACCGGCTCGGCGGGAACGTGCTGGCCGTCCGGGGCGACGTGGCCTCGATGGCCGACCTGGACGCCCTCGCCGACCGGGTGAAAAACGAGCTGGGCACGGTCGAGGCCCTGTTCGTCAACGCTGGCATCGCCCCCACCACGCCCTTCGAAACGACCACCGAGGAGACCTACGACGAACTGTTCGCGATCAACGTCAAGGGCGCCCACTACACCGTGCAGAAGCTCGCCCCGCTGCTGAGCCCGGGCGCCGGCGTCGTCCTCGTCACCTCGATCGCGAACGTCATCGGCATGCTCGACACCAGCGTCTACGCGGCCGGCAAGGCGGCGGTGCGCTCGATGGCCCGCAGCTTCTCCCGCGAACTGCTGCCGCGCGGCATCCGGGTCAACGCGGTCAGCCCCGGCCCCATCGACACCGGCATCCTGGAGAACACGATGAGCGCGGAGGCCGCCGCCGAGTTCAAGGCCGAGCGGGTCGCGGTCAACCCCATGCGGCGCTTCGGCACGCCCGAGGAGGTGGCGAGGGCGGCCGCGTTCCTCGCCTTCGAGGCCACGTACACCACCGGCGCCGAGCTGGCCGTGGACGGCGGCGCCAGCCAGCTCTGACCGTCACGCGAGCCAGTCCTCCTCCCGCAGCAGGTCGAGCAGCGCCGCCTCCGCCGGGCCCGCCCCCGCCCGGACGACGGCGATGACAGGGTGGGACACCGCGGGAGACACCGGACGGGCCAGGTGCTCGTACTCCTGCGGCACCGCCGAGGCCGGAACGAGCGTCACCCCCAGCCCCTGCACGGCCCACCGCACGGCCGCCGCCGTCTGGGACACCCGCGCCACCGTGACCGGAGACAGCCCGTTGTCCTCCAGAACCCTCTGCAGCACATGATCGAGGACGCTGTCCCGGTCGAACCGCACCCACGGCTCCCCAGCCAGATCACGCAGCTCCACCCGGTCCGCGGCGAGCCGCCGATGCCCGGTGCCCAGCACCACGACGAACTCCTCGTCCCCGAGGTGATGGGCGTCGGCGGGAGACCTTTCACACCGCCCCATCAGCGCCAACCCCAGCGCACCCCGGCGACACAGCCGATCCAGCTCGACAGCGCTCGGCTCCTCGAAAACGGTCACCTCCAGCCCCGGAAAGCGCCCCCGCAGCGCACCCAGCGCCCCCGGCAGCTGCCGCGCGCCGAACCCCATCTGCGCCGCCACCACCAGCTCACCCACCACGTCATCGGCGCCGGCCCGCGCCGTCGCCCTCGCCCGCCGCGACGCGCTCACCGCCACCTCGGCCTCCCGCAGGAACGCCCGGCCGACCGCCGTGGGCACCAGCCCGGTCGGCGTACGCTCGAACAGCCGCACCCCGAGATCCCGCTCCAGACCGCGGATCTGCTGCGACACCGACGGCTGAGCCACGCGCAGCAGCTCCGCCGCCGCCGTCACCGATCCCTCCTCGGCCACGGCCAGGGCGTACTCGAACTGACGAAGGCTCATCGGATCCCGTCCTTCCCGGTAGGGCGTCACCGCTGTAACAGCGCGAAGAGCCCCTTCTGATCCCGCATGATCGGTTGTCGGTGTCGCGCTCACCTGGTGGAGCGCCGGGGAGGGACGTCGAGCTGGTCGACCTGGGGCGGCTGTGCACAGGCGAGTAGCGGCCTCCCGCCGTCAAGGAGGGAGGCCGCCGTCAGGGGGTCAGGAGTGCGGGCAGGTGTCGCGGTACTCCTCGATGGCGAGGCCCTGGGGAGCCGGGCAGAGGAACTGGTCGTAGCGCAGGTCGTCGTCCACCCACCGCTTCAGCCAGGCGACCATGGACTTGGCCATCGTGGTGTTGGTGATCTGCGGGAAGAAGTGGCTGGCGTTGTTCAGCTCCAGGTAGGCCTTCTCCGACGAGGCCGGGATGCTCTCGTAGAACCGCTCCGCGTGGGTGGCGACGGGGGCGATCGAGTCGCTCTCGCCACCGATGATCATTGTGGGTACGCGGACGCCCGACCAGTTCTTGGTCAGGTTCCAGGGCGCGATCGGGATGGCCGCCTGGAGGCTGGGGCGGTCGTCGGCCGCTTCGAGGCTGCCGCCGCCGCCCATGGAGTGGCCGGCCACCGCCAGCCTGCTGGGGTCGATGCGGCGTCGTACGGCCAAGGAGCTGTCCTCCACCAGCCAGTCGAGCGCGGCGAGGAGCTGACGGCCGCGGCTGGACGGCTGGTCGTAGCGGGTGTTGGTCTCGATGCCGATGACCACGAACCCGTGCGAGGCGAGCCGCGGGCCGAGCCAGTCCAGGGTCGACCAGGAGGCGGTGTATCCGGGCGAGATGGCGATCGCGCCGAAGGTGCCCTGGCTGGTGTCGTCCGGGTAGTAGACGCGGCCGCCGCCGAACCCGCGCACCAGCGAGGACACTCTCTCCTCCGAGGTGCTGAACGGGCCGCGGCTCGCCTCCAGGAGAGCGTCCGTCGGGTCCGGGCCGCGTTCGTAGGGGCCGGCGGCGTGCGCGGGCTGGGCGAGGGTGAGGGTGGCGCAGGCAAGGGCCGCGGCCACGGCGAGTCTGGCGATCGCGTTGCGGGGATGCACGTCGGCGACTCCATCTGTGGGGGGTGGGGACGCCGCCATTGTTCGACGCGGCGGCCCGTCCCCGCATCGCGTGAATCGCCGGTGTCACATCAGCAGCCGCGTCAGTTCCACCCGGGAGCGCACGCCCAGCCGGGCGAACACGTTGCGCAGGTGATGGTCGACGGTGCGCGGGCTGAGGAAGAGCCGGGCGGCCACCTCCCGGTTCGTCGCGCCCTCCGCCACCAGCCGGGCGATGCGCAGCTGCTGCGGCGTCAGCAGCTCCTCCGGGCCGCCGCCGGGCGCCTGGCGGGGCACGGTCTCGCCCGCCGCGCGCAGTTCGGCGCGGGCCCGCTCGCTCCACAGCGACGCCCCCAGCCGTTCGAACGTCTCCAGCGCGCCGTTCAGGTGCTCCCGCGCGGCGGCCGGCCGGCGTTCCCTGCGCAGCGCCGTCCCGTACAGGAACTGGGTGCGCGCCGTCTCGAACCGGCAGGCGCCCCGCCGGTGCAGCTCCAGCGCGTCCTGGAAGTGCTCGCCGGACTCGCCGGGCGCGGCGATCAGGGCCCGGCAGCGCGCGACGAGCGCGCGCCGGTCCGGGCTGCTCGTGCTGCCCGCCCACCGTTCCAGCACCCGCAGCGCCGCCGCCGCGCGCCGGTCGTCGCCGATGCCCGCCGCGGCCTCGATGAAGTGCGGGCTCGCCATGACCCGTACGACGACGTGCTCGTTGTCGCGGTGGCCGCGCAGCCGGGCGGCGGAGTCGGCGAGCCGGCCCGCGGCCAGGTCGAGGTGGGCCAGCGCCCAGGTGCCGAGGGCGCCGGCGATGCCCAGGCCGTGCGACTCGGCCAGGTCGAGCGCGCGGTGGGCGCGGTCCCGGCAGGCACCGGCGTCGCCCTTGACCGCGTCGGCGTGCGCCAGCCAGGCCAGGTGCCGGGCGGCGGCGTTGGGCTGGCCGGACGCCTCGGCCAGCCGGAGCCCCTCCGCGGCGTACTCGGCCACAGACGAGTAGCGGCCCAGCCAGAAGTGCGCCTGCACCACCGACTCCAGCAGCTGCGGCACCAGGGTGATCGCGCCCCGGCGGCGCGCGGTGTCGACGGCGCGCGCCGACAGCTCCAGCGCGGTCGCGTCCTCGCCCAGCAGCAGGCCCGCCACGCACGCCCACATCAGCGCGACCGGGCTGCTCACGGCAGGGGCCAGCCGCACCACCCGCCGCAGCGGCCCGGCGGCGGCGGTGTGGTCGCCGCTGAACGTCGCGGCGATCCCCTGCACGTACTCGAACATGAGCTGTACGTCCGCGCAGTCGTCGGGACGGCGCAGCAGCGCGACCTGACCGGCGATGGCATGAAAAGTACGGATGTCGCCGGTCAGGTAGCTGGCCTCGGCCGCCTGCAGCAGAGCCTTGGCGCCGCCGATCCGGTCACGCCGCACCAGGCAGGAGGCGGCGGTCAGCAGCATGTCCCGCGCGCTGTCGGCGTGCCCGCTCAGCAGCTCCAGCTGCGCGTGCAGGACCTCGGCCCGGCCCTCCGGCGGGTGCCCCGGCTGGGCGAGCAGCCACCTGGCCCTGGGCAGGTCACCGGACAGCCAGGCGTGCCGGGCCGCCGCGGCCAGCCACTCCGCCCTGCTCTCCGCGTCACCGGTCAGCTCGGCGGCGTACTCGTACGCGGCGGACCGGCCCGGATACCCGCGTGCGCCGGTTTCGGACGCGGCGGCGGCCAGCTCGGCGGCGAGCCGATCGGCGGGCCCGTCGGCGGCGTGGGCCCGGTGCCAGGCGCGGGCGAGCCGGTGCCGGTCGCCGTCCAGCAGCCGGGCGAGCAGCCGGTGCGCCGCCCGCCGGTGCGCGAGCGGCGCCTCGGCGCGCGTGACGGCCCGTACGATCTCGTCCGCGAACCTGTACGGCCCGCCCTCCGACCTGATCAGCCCCGCGCGTACGGCGGGGGCCAGGACATCGGCGGGGGAGTCGAGGCAGACGGCCGGCTCCGGGCGGACAGCTCTGTCCGAACCCGGGAGGACGTGAAGCGGGCATCGGAGGGTTTCGGCGTTCAGGCCCGGGTCGAGGGCGAGGAGCAGGAGGAGGAAGCGGGTGTTCTCCGGGAGCCCGGCCAGGCGTCCGGCGTGGGCGCGGTGCAGGCGGCCGTCCGGCGGGAGGGCGGTGGGCGGGGCGGCCAGCCCGGCGAGCTGTTCGGCCGTGAGGGAGGCGAGGAGTTCGCGCCAGGCCAGCGGGTTGCCCCCGGCCAGCCGTGCCAGGCAGGTGCGGAGCTCGCCGGGGAGGTCTCCGGCCAGCGCCCGGCACGCGGCGGGATCCAGCCCTTCCAGCACCCGTACGGGCAGGTCGTCCGGCAGCCCGGATGCGTCCCGCACGGTCAGCAGCATCGCGATCCGCTCGCCCGCGAGCCGGCGGGCGGCGAAGCAGAGCGCGTCCCTGCTGACGTCGTCGAGCAGATGGAAATCGTCCACGCACACCAGCACCGGCTCCGCCGCCGCCAGCCCGGCCAGGAACTCCAGCACCGCCGCGTGCAGCGCCATCCCGCCCTCGGCGGCGCCCAGCAGCGTCCGCGCCAGCACCGGCGACCGGGCCGGCCCCGCCACCGGCCGCAGCAGCGCGTGCAGCCCGGACGCGGGCAGTCGCGCCTCCTGGGCCACCCCGCGCGCACGCAGGACGGTGAACCCGTCCGCCAGGGAACCGGCCCGCCCGAGCAGGGCGGTCTTGCCGATCCCCGGCGGCCCCGCCAGCACCAGTGATCCGCCGTCGCCCGCCCGCGCGGCGTCGAACAGCAGCCGCACAGCCTCCAGTTCGGCGGCGCGGCCATGCAACCTCTCCAACATGACCCGAGTGTGACTCGGGTTTGTCAAACGGGAAAGGGTCCGGCTGTAAAGGGGACTCAGGCCACCCAGGCGGCGGTGTCGTCGATCCGCTGCCGCCAGAGCTTCTCGCCCTCCCCGCCCGGCTCCCGCCGCCCGGCGAACTCCAGCAGGTCGCGGCAGCGCGCCAGCATCGTGGTGTGCCGCTCCTCCCACGACGGCACGGGCCCCCCGTACGCCTCGAAGAAGTGACGCAGGTGAGGCACGTGCTCCGGATGGTGGGCGCGCACGATCCACTCGCACCACGCCAGATCCTCCACCGGACGGCCGGGATGCGCCCACTCCCAGTCGAGGATCGCGACCGCGCGGAACGTGCCGGGGTCGAACAGCATGTTCTGCGGCCCGTAGTCGCCGTGCACGAACCCCATCCGGTGGAGCTTGGCCAGCGCCCGCCCGCACTCGGCGAGCACCTCGACCGGGTGGCCCTCGTCGAGCAGGTCCTGGCCGTGGACGCCCGGGACGTAGTGCATGCTCAGGCTCGTGTCGGTCACGGAGTGGAGCTTCGGCACCGGCAGCCGTCTGCGCAGCCGCCGCAGGAACCGCGCCTCCGTCCGGAGCCGGACGGCCGCGTCGGGCCCCTGGTAGCACTTGACGACGAGAGCGCCGTCTCCGACCGTGCTGTTGGTGTACCCGTGCTCCACGAGAGACGATTGTGGCCTACTCCTGGGGCGGGCGTGAGCGGGCGCGCCCAGACTTGCCCAACTTGTACGAAACGTCGGGTGATCGACACGCTGAGGGATAAATCGATTGCCGATCAACCGGTGACTTTGCCACTGTTGACAGGCCATGCGAACCCTCCCCGACGCCGACCCGGGCGTGCCCGACATCCGCAGCCCCCTGCGCTACCTGTGGTGGAACGCGCGGCGGCAGAGCGGCGCCCTGCTGGCCGGCATCGCCTTCGCCACCACCTGGTGGCTCGCGCAGGCGCTGGTGCCGGCCGTGCTCGGCAAAGGCATCGACGCGCTCCGGCTGAAGGACACCGACGCCCTGCTCGCCTGGTCCGCCATCCTGCTGGGGCTCGGGCTGGTGCAGGCGTTCACCGGGATCATGCGTCACCGGTTCGCCGTCTACAACTGGCTGGCCGCCGCCTACCGCACCGTCCAGCTCACCACCCGGCAGGCGGCCCGGCTCGGCGCCACCCTGTCCAAGCGGCTGTCCACCGGTGAGGTCGTCAGCGTCGGCAACTCCGACATCGCGCACATCGGCGGCTCCATGGACATCCTGCTGCGCGGCGTCGGCTCCGTCGTGGCCATCGCCGCCGTCACGGTGATCCTCATCGCCACCTCACCCGTACTCGGGCTCATGGTGCTGATCGGCGTGCCCGTGATGACGGCGGCGGTCGGGCCGCTGCTGCGTCCCCTGCACCGGCGGCAGAAACGCCAGCGCGACCTCACCGGCGACCTGGCCACCAGGTCCGCCGACATCGTGGCCGGCCTGCGGGTGCTCCGCGGCATCGGCGGCGAGCAGGTCTTCGCCGACCGCTACCGCGAGGAGTCGCAGCGGGCCCGCCACGCGGGCGTCGGCGTGGCCCGGGTGGAGTCGCTGCTCGAAGGCTCCCAGATCGTGCTGCCCGGCCTGCTCATCGCGCTCGTCACCAGCGTCGGCGCCGCCTTCGCGGTCGACGACCGCATCACCGTCGGCCAGCTCGTCACCTTCTACGCGTACGCGGTCTTCCTGATCGCGCCGATGCGGACGCTCACCGAGATGGCCGACCGGCTGACCAAGGGACACGTGGCCGCCCGCCGGGTGGTGCGCATCCTGTCGATCGAGCCGGAGGTGACCGGCGGCACGGGCAGCACCGCGGGCGGCGTGCTGCGCGACTGCTACAGCGGCGTCACCCTGCAGCCCGGCTCTCTCACCGCGCTCGCCGCGGCCCGGCCGGAGGACGCCATCGCGATCGCCGACCGGCTGGGCCGCTACACCGCGGGCGACGTCACCTTCGGCTCCGCCGACCTGGCGTCGCTGCCTCTGGAGGAGGTACGGGAGCGCATCCTCGTCGCCGACAACGGCGCCCGCCTGTTCACCGGGCCCCTCCGCGACGAGCTCGACGTGCGCGGCACCGCCACCCCCGAGCGGATCCGGCAGGCCCTCCGCACGGCGAGCGCCGAGGACATCGTGGAGGCGCTGCCCGACGGGCTCGACGCCTGGGTGGCGGAGGCGGGGCGGGAGTTCTCCGGCGGCCAGCAGCAGCGGCTCCGGCTCGCCCGGGCGCTGCTGGCGGACCCCGAGGTGCTCATCCTCGTCGAGCCGACCAGCGCCGTCGACGCCCACACCGAGGCCCGCATCGCCGAACGGCTGGCGGCCGCGCGGGCCGGACGCACCACGCTGGTCTGCACCACGAGCCCGCTGGTGCTCGACCGTACGGATCACGTGATCTACGTCGAGGACGGCCGGGTCCGCGCCGAGGGCACCCACCGCGACCTCCTGACCACCTGCCTGCCCTACGCGGCCACGGTCACCCGGGGAGAGACGTGACGCCGGGGCGGTGTGACCCGCCTGCCGTACGCGGACACGGTCGCCCAGGGGACCTCTGACGCGAGCGGCGGAGGGGGACGGGGCAGTGAGTTCGAAGGGGGAGGGGTGACGGGATGGCCCGTGAGATTCTTCCGGTCGCGGACCGGAAGCAGGTGCGCGCCTACGCGCGGCGGCTGACGCTGAAGTACCCGCGGGGGCTGGCCGCCGCCCTCGCCCTGCACGCGCTCGCCGCCGTCGCCGGACTGGTGGTGCCGTGGCAGCTCGGCAGGCTGGTGGAGGACGTCGAGAACGGCGCCGCGGTGAACGTGGTGCTGTTCGCCGCCGGGGTCGCCGGGTTCCTGCTGCTCCAGGGCGTGCTGGTCAGGTACGCGGTGCTCGCGTCGGCCAAGCTGGGCGAGAAGGTGCTGGCCGAGCTCCGCGAGGAGTTCGTGGAACGGGTGCTGGCCCTGCCGCTGTCGACCGTGGAACGGGCCGGCTCGGGCGACCTGCTCACCCGTACCTCGCGCGACGTCGACTCGTTGTCGCGTACGGTGCGGCACGCGGTTCCGGAGACCCTGATCGCGGTCGTCACGTTCGTGATCACCGTGGGCGCGATCGTGCTGGTCAGCCCGCTGCTCATCCTGCCGATGCTGGTGTCGGCGCCGCTGCTGTTCTTCTCCACCCGCTGGTATCTGCGCCGGGCCAGGGACGGCTACCTGCGCGAGAACGCCGCCTACGCGGAGATGACCGAGGGGCTGGCCGAGACCGTCGAGGGGGCCAGGGCCGCCGAGGCGCTCGGCCTCCAGGAGCGGCGGCGCGAGCGGGCCGACCGCGACATCGCCGGCTCGTACGCCGCCGAACGCTACACGCTACGGCTGCGCACGGTCTGGTTCCCGTCGGTCGAGCTGGGCTACGTGGTGCCGCTCGTCGCCACGCTGCTGGTCGGCGGGCTGCTCTACGACGCCGGGTGGGTGACGCTGGCGCAGGTCACCTCCGCGGCGCTCTACGCCCAGCAGCTGGTCGACCCGCTCGACCGGTTCCTCATGTGGATCGACGAGCTCCAGGTGGGCGGCGCGGGCATGGCGCGGCTGCTCGGCGTCGCGAACGTGCCCGACGACCGCGAGCCCGGCGGCGCCCGGCCCGCCGGCGAGCTGCTCCACGCCGACGAGGTGCGCTACGCCTACCGGGAGGGCCGCGACGTGCTGCATGACGTGTCGCTCACCGTGCGGCCCGGCGAGCGGCTGGCCATGGTGGGGCCGTCGGGCGCGGGCAAGTCGACGCTCGGCAGGCTGCTCGCCGGCATCCACGGCCCCCGCACCGGCACGGTCGCCGTGGGCGGTGTGCCGCTGGTGGAGCTGCCGCTGGACGAGCTGCGCGGGCACGTCGCGCTGGTCACCCAGGAGCACCACGTGTTCAAGGGCACGCTCCGCGACAACCTGCTGATCGCCCGGCCCGGCGCGGACGACGCGGCGATCCGCGACGCGCTCGCCGCCGTGGACGCCCTGGAGTGGGTGCTCGCCCTGCCCGAGGGGCTGGACACGGACGTCGGCTCGGGCGGCACGGCGATCTCGCCCGCGCACGCGCAGCAGCTCGCGCTGGCCCGGCTCGTCCTGGCCGACCCGCACACGCTCGTGCTGGACGAGGCGACGTCGCTCATCGACCCGCGCGCCGCCAGGAACCTGGAACGCTCACTGGCGGCGGTGCTCGACGGCCGGACGGTCATCGCGATCGCGCACCGCCTCTACACCGCGCACGACGCCGACCGGGTGGCGGTGGTGGAGGACGGGCGGATCACCGAGCTGGGCTCCCACGACGAGCTGGTGGCCGCGGGCGGCTCCTACGCCGCCCTCTGGCGGAGCTGGCACGGCTCGCCGAGCTCCGACGACGCCTCCATCGAAGCCGCCGCCCCCGCCTGATCACCGACACTCCGGCCTGATCACCGGCGTGCCCGGCTGATCGTCGGCGCACTCGCCTGATCAGCGGCGCGCCCAGCTGATCACGGGCGCGCCCGAGACTGATCGTCGGTGGTCAGGCCAGGTGGAGGGACTTCTTCAGGAAGTCGACCTGGAGCAGCAGCAGGTTCTCCGCCACGACCTCCTGCGGGGTCATGTGGGTGACGCCCGACAGCGGCAGCACGGTGTGCGGGCGGCCCGCCGCGAGCAGCGCCGACGACAGGCGGAGCGTGTGGGCCGCCACCACGTTGTCGTCGGCCAGCCCGTGGATGAGCAGCAGCGGCCGTTCCAGCTTGCCGGCGTCGCCGAACAGCGACGACTTCTCGTACGCCTCCGGCTGCTCGTCCGGGTGCCCGAGGTAGCGCTCGGTGTAGCAGGTGTCGTAGAGCCGCCAGTCGGTCACCGGCGCCCCCGCCACCGCCGCGTGGAACACGTCCGGCCTGCGCAGCACCGCGAGCGCGGCCAGGTAGCCGCCGAACGACCACCCGCGGATCGCCACCTTCTCCAGGTCGACGTCGTCGGGGTACTGCTCGGCGACCCCGCGCAGGGCGTCGATCTGGTCTTCCAGGGCGGGCGTGGCCAGGTCACCCAGGACCTCGCGCTCGAACTCGGGGCCGCGCCCCGGGGTGCCCCGCCCGTCGGACACGATCACGGCGAACCCCTGCTCCGCGAACCACTGGCTCTCCAGGTAGCCGTTCCACCGGTTGAGCACCCGCTGCGCGTGCGGTCCCCCGTACGGATCCATGAGGACGGGCAGCCGCCGCGAGCCCGGCTCGTGCCAGGAGGGCAGCACCACGGCGGTCGCCAGCTCGCGGCGGCCGGAACGGCCGATCGAGACGCGCAGGTCGAGGCCGGGCCGCTCGGCGTAGGAGGGGATCGGGATGGCGACGCCGTCGCGGCGCACCACCGTGGTGGAGACGCCCTCGGCGTCGAGGCTCTGCTCGGTGAGGACGCCGACGCCGCCCGCCATCCGGCCGCTGAACACGCCCGACCGGGTGGAGACCGGCAGCAGCGAGTGGCCGTCCCAGGTCCACAGCTGGATCTCGGTCGGGTCGCCGCTGGCGCTGAACAGCACGCTGTCGTGGTCGACGTCGAGCACCGCGCGCACCTGCAGCGTGGGCGGGGTGACCGGGCGGTCGCCGACGAACAGCCGGTGGCCGCCGTCGGCGGTGGCCACCCAGACCAGGGAGCCGTCGTCGAGGTGGGCGGGCACGCCGGGGACGATGTCGACCCAGGCCGGGTCGGTGTCCTCGCGCACCAGCGTGGACTCGCCCGTCTTCGGGTCGACCGAGAGCAGGCGCATCGTCTTCTGGTCGCGGGAGAGCGTCACGATCGACAGCGCGTGGGAGTCCCACGCCGCCGCCGCGAGGTATTCGTGCTCGAACGGCACCGCGACCCGGGACCCGTCGAGCCCCAGCACGAACAGCTCGGTCACGGCGTTGGGGGTGCCCGCGGCCGGGTAGCGCTGGGCGGTGGCGGGCCTGCCCGGGTTGGCCGGGTCGGCGATGTACCAGGTGTGGACCGGCGCCTCGTCGGCCCGCTCCACCAGGAGCGCGTCGGCCGACGGCGACCACCAGTGGCCGCGCATGCGGTCCATCTCCTCGGCGGCGATGAACTCCGCGAGACCGTACGTGACGGTCTCGGACTCGGGGGTGGCCAGCGCCCGGTCCTCGCCGGTGATCAGGTCGTGGACGTGCAGCGCGCCGCCGGTGACGTAGGCGACGCGGCGCCCGTCGGGGGAGAGCCGGGGGTCGATCACGGCGCCGGCCGTCTCCAGCCGCCGGGTGCGCCCGGTGGCCAGGTCGGTCACGTAGAGGCCGCCGGACAGCGCGAACGCCGCCGTGGCCGCCGCCGCGTCGGTCGAGTAGGACACCACGCCGCCCGCCTGCTCGCGGCTGCGCTCGCGCCGGGCGCGCTCCTCCGGCGGCAGGTCCTCCTCACCGGCGTCGAGCGCCCGCGGGTCGACAACCAGCCGCTCCATGTGGCTCTCGGTGTCGAGCTCCCACAGGCACGTCACCGGGTCGGTGCCGGACTTGGTGCGCAGGAACAGCACCCGCGCGCCGTCGGGGGAGACGGTGAAGCTCCTGGGCACGCCCAGGGTGAAGCGGCGGGTCCTGGCATGGAGGCGCGGGAAGCTCTCACTCATGGGCCCAATCCTGCCAGTTGTTACGCTCGGGACCATGATTGACCGACGGCTGCTGCTCGTGCACGCCCACCCCGACGACGAGACGATCGGGACCGGCGCCACCATGGCCCGTTATGTCGCCGAGGGCGCCCACGTCACGCTGGTCACCTGCACGCTGGGCGAGGAGGGCGAGGTCATCCCCGAGGAGCTGGCGCACCTGGCCGCCACGGAGGACGACGTGCTCGGCGACCACCGGATCGGCGAGCTGGCCGCCGCCTGCGCGGCGCTCGGCGTCGAGGACCACCGCTTTCTGGGCGGGCCGGGTCGCTGGCGCGACTCCGGGATGATGGGGGTCGCCTCCAACGACCGGCCGGGCGCGTTCTGGCGGGCCGATGTGGACGAGGCGGCGGGCGAGCTGGTCAAGGTCATCCGGGAGGTGCGCCCTCAGGTGCTCGTCACGTACGACGAGAACGGGCATTACGGGCACCCCGACCACATTCAGGCCCACCGGGTCTCCCGCCGGGCCTTCGAGCTGGCCGCCGACCCCGGGTTCGGCGAGGGCGAGCCGTGGCGGATCGCGAAGTTCTACCACACCGCCACGCCCAGGTCCGTGCTGGCCCGGTCGAATGAGGCGCTGCGCGCGGCCGGCCCGCCGTTCACCCTCCAGGAGGTGGACGACATGCCCTTCGGCGACGCCGATGACATTGTCACCACCGAGATCGACGCCCGGCCCTGGGCGGGCCGCAAGGCGGCGGCGATGCGCGCCCACCGGACGCAGATCACGGTGTCGGAGCCGTGGTTCGCGCTCTCCAACGGCATCGGCCAGGAGATCCGGGGCGTCGAGCACTACGTGCTGGCCATCGGCGAGCGCGGGCCCGCCGTGCCCGGTCCCCCGGTCGAGGCCGGGGGGCTCGGCGAGCCCCACGTGCGGGAGAACGATCTGTTCGCCGGCATCCACTAACCTCGATCGACATGGAACAACGCAGCCAGGTCGAGTCGGCGCTTGGAGGAGCCGCCTACGGCATGCTCTTCGTGCTGGGCGTCGTCATGGGCGTGGTGGGCGGGTTCACCCACGGCGCGTGGCCGGGCTTCCCGGTGCTCTCGGCGGTGCTCTGGCTGCTCCTGGTCTTCGGCGTCTCGCTGGGCGCGGGCAGGCTGATGCGCGGCCGCGCGGGCGCCGCCGTCACGTCCGCCGGTTGGCTGCTGGTGTCGATGGCGTTCTCGCTGCAGCTCGGCGCGGGCGATCTGGTGATCGCCGACACCGTGGCCGGGTACGTGTATCTCTACGGCGGGCTGGTGGCCCTGGCGGCGGCGTTTCTGCTGTCGCCCTCGTCCGGGGGTTCGTGGCTGTTGCGGGGGCATCCGGAAAGCGGCCGGATCGAATCCGGGAAATGGCACGGTACGGGCGGAAAAGACGCTGCTTAATAGCACGACCGGCATTTCTTGATCTATCGGATTTATTCAGGTGTTTCTCCCAGCCCGGCGGCGGAAGGGAAGGCCGCGGGGCCGGGAGAATTCGATCACCGCACCTGTGGTGTCGCCGGAGGCGGCGTTTCCGTGGGCACCTCGGGCGGCGTCCGGGTGGGGAGCTCCGGCAGTGTCTCGGACGGCGGCTCTTCCGGCTGCGGGCACGTCGGGATCTCGGTCGGCCCAGTAGTCGGCGCCTCGGTGGGGTCGAGGGTCGGGGCCGGGACGTCGGTGGGTGCATCAGTCGGGTCGGCCGTCGGCGGATCGGTGGGGTCGGCCGTTGGCGGGTCCGGCGTCACGGTGGGGTCGGCCGTCGGCGGCTCTGGTGCCGCGGTCGGGTCGGTGATCGGCGGGTCCGTGGGTGCCGCGGTCGGGTCCACGGTCGGCGGGTTCGCAGGGTCCGCGGCCGGCGGCGGAGTGTCGATGACCGTGGGTGTTTCCACAGGTGGTGCGGGCTGACAGGTGAAGGTGGCCGTCGCCGTGGCGGTGACCGTCTCGGTGACTGTGACGGGCGGCGCCGTGACCGTGACCGTGGGGCCGGGGAGCGCCCACATCCTGATCCTCGGCTTGCCGCGCAGCCAGTAGTCGCCGAGGCCGATCCGCTTGGCGACCTGGCCCGTACCGGAGGCACAGGATGGTCAATCTCATAATCCTGCTCTCTGGGAGATTTCAGGACGCAGATTATTATTCCGACTTGTCAAGATTGGTCAAGACTAAGACGTATGGACAGGCGATATCGGTTCCGGCGCATCGTCAATTTCCTCAATCTCACCACTCCGCTCGGTCTGCTCATCGCCGCGATCGGGGGCGCGACCAGGCGATCCGGCCCCGACGGGCTGGTGCTCGCCTACGGGTACCGCTACCGCTTCCCGATCGCCGGGGCGTTCACCGTGGGGAACGTAGTGATCACCAGGCGCGACCGGCTCGGCGAGACCCTGATCCGGCACGAGAGCAGGCACGCCAGCCAGTGGGCCTGGTGCCTCGGCCTGCCCATGCTCCCGCTGTATCTCCTGGCCATGCTGGTCTCGGTGCTCGTCTGCGGCGATCAGGCGTCCTACAACCCCTTCGAACGCCTCGCCGGCCTGGACGCGGGCGGCTACCCGCGCAGACCGCCGCGCTGGCGCGTACGGGCAGGTGAGCGTCCCCGTGAGTGACTGATCGAATACCCGGGGCAGGTGACCGCCATGACGGAGATCATCGATGCCCCGAAGAGGACCGGCGGATTCCGGGACCGCCTCACCGACCGGCCGTCAGGATGGCGGGAGGTGTTCAGCATCGCCTGGCACGGCCTGTTCCCGCCCGACCTGCGCGACGCCGCCCGCATCCCCATCGCCGGCGGCGGGCTGCCCCCGGTGGCGGCGGGGGAGACGTCCGTGACCTGGGTCGGGCACGCGACCTACCTGATCCGGACAGGCGGCCTGGCCGTGCTCACCGACCCGGTCTGGTCGCGCCGCATCCCCGGGGTCCGCGCCCGGCTCACCCCGCCCGGCCTGGCCTGGGAGGAGCTGCCGCCGATCGACGCCGTGGTCATCAGCCACGACCACTACGACCACCTGGACTGGCCCACCGTGCGCAGGCTGCCCAGGGGGACGCCGATGCTGGTGCCGGCCGGGCTCGGGAAGTGGTTCACCGGCCGCGGCTTCACCGAGGTGATCGAGCTGGACTGGTGGGAGTCGGCGACCGTCGGCGGCGTGAGCTTCGAGTTCGTGCCCGCCCACCACTGGAGCAGGCGCACCCTCTTCGACTTCTGCCGCACCCTCTGGGGCGGCTGGGTGATCGGCGGGTCGGTGTACTTCGCCGGCGACACCGGCTACGGCGAACGGCTCGCCCGGATCGGCGCCCGCCACCCCGGCCTCGACCTGGCGCTGCTGCCGATCGGCGCCTACCAGCCGCCGTGGGCGATGGAGCCCGCGCACCTCAACCCGCCGCAGGCCGTGCGGGCCTTCCTGGACCTGGGCGCCCAGCGGATGGCCACCATGCACTGGGGCACGTTCGTGCTCTCGGGCGAGCCGCTGCTGCGGCCCCTGGAGTGGGTCCGCGAGGAGTGGGCCGCCCACGGCCTGCCCGGCGAGCGTCTGTGGGGGCTGGCCGTGGGCGAGTCGCGCTCCTTCTGATCAGGGCCGGAGCCGCAGGACGTGCACGGCGGCCTTGGTCACCGACTCCCTGTCCGACCGCATCGGCAGCAGCTCGTCCCTGGCCCACAGCTCGGCCTGGTCCCAGTAGTTGTCGTGGAAGGCGTGGCCGGACGCGCCCGTCAGGTTGATCCACCGCGACTTGTCCAGGTCGGCCAGGTTCACGATCATCCGCATGGACGCAACGGTCGTGACCGCGTACCCCTCCTGCACGTTCCAGCCGTTGGCGTTCACCGCGTCCTTGCCGCCCGGCGCGGCCAGCGGCCCCCGGTTGAACAGCGCCTCGATCGGCGCGATCCCGGAGGTGCCGAGCGAGCCGTGGGTGAGCGTGAGCGTGTGCAGGTCGCCCCAGCGCCACGCCTTCACGTCCTCGCCGAGCAGTTCCTTCAGCTCCTGGTAGGCCGAGGCCAGGGCCTGGCGCAGGATGTCGTCGCGCCGCTCGGTGACCTCCTCGGTGCGGGTGTCGTCCCAGAACGGGTCGTCGGGGTCGTCCAGCAGCGCGGAGACGACCTCGTACCAGCGGTCGCCGCCGTTCGGCCAGGCGCCCTCCGGCAGGTCGTCGTGGAAGGTCAGCTCCAGCAGGTGCCGCCAGACCGCGTTGAAGTACGCGGCGGCGGCCGAGCCGACGTCCTGGGAGCCGTCCCAGCCGTCGAGCAGCGCGCGCGCCTCTTTGCTCGGGCCGGCCAGGTCCACCGCCATCAGCGACGGCACCAGCCTCTCGGCGAACAGGTTGCGGTCGTCGGCCTGGATCCGGGCCATCGCCTCGACGTCCACCTTGCCCTTGTCGATCTCCTCGCGCAGCAGGCCGAGGATGCGCTGGGAGCGGTAGCCGTGCGACCAGTCCTCGGTCAGCAGCGGCCGGTAGCGCCGGGGGTCGATGACGGCGTTGTTCGCCGTCACGACGTACCCCTCCTCCGGGTTGCGCACCGACGGGAGCTGGTCGTACGGGATGGGCGCGGTGTACCAGTCGTACTCGCCGGTCCAGCCCGGCACGGGGACCGTGCCGTCACCGGCCTTGCGTACGGGGATGCGTCCGGGAGCCTGGTAGCCGATGTTGCCCGCGGTGTCGGCGTAGACCAGGTTCTGCGCGGGCACCTCGAAGAGCGCCGCCGCCGCCCGGAACTCGTGCCAGTCGCGCGCCTCGTTCAGCTCGAAGATCGCGTCGGCGGTGCGGCCCGGCATGAGCGCGGTCCACGACAGCGCCACCGCGTTGGCCTCGCCGCTCGGTTTCACCTGGCCCATGACCTCGTTGACCAGCGGCCCGTGCCGGGTGCTGCGCACGGTGATGGTGACCGGGGACTCGCCCGCCACCTGGATCCGCTCCCGGCGGGTCTTCAGCGGCACCTGCTCGCCCTGGTAGAGGTAGGTGTCGCCGCTGACCTTCTCCAGGAACAGGTCGGCCACGTCGGGCCCCAGGTTGGTGAATCCCCACGCGATCCGGTGGTTGTGCCCGATGACCACGCCGGGCACGCCGGAGAACGAGAAGCCGGTCACGTCGAACGGGCACGCCGCGCTCAGCTTCCGGCAGTGCAGGCCCACCTGGTACCAGACCGAGGGCAGCTGGGCCGACAGGTGCGGGTCGTTGGCCAGGATCGGCTTGCCGCTCTTGGTGTGCTCGCCGGAGACCACCCAGGAGTTGGAGCCCAGGCCCTCCCGGTCGGCCGCGCCGATCGTGCTGGGCACCGCGCCGAGCGCCTTGGCGGCCTGCGCCAGCGCCTCCTCGCCCGTACCGAGCTCCTGCCGGGCGCGCGGCTCGGCGGTCTGGTCGAAGCGGTCCTGATCGATCGTGCCGCGGGTGACGATCGGCTCGTGCTTCTCGTACGGATAGCCCGGGTAGAGCTGGGCGACCCGCTCGGGCGGCAGCACGGTGAGCGCCAGGGCGCGATCGATCTCGTCCTCCAGGTTGCTGCGCAGGTCCCAGGCCATGGCCTTGAGCCAGGAGATGGAGTCGAGCGGCGCCCACGGCTCGGGGTTGGAGGCGCCGTTCTGGACCTTGAGGATCGAGTATTCGAGGCTGCGCTCGGAGGCGTTGGGGTTGGCGGCGATCCAGCCGTTCACGCCCTTGGCGTAGGAGTCGAGGAAGCGCCGGGTGCGGTCGGTCAGGAGGGGCAGCTCCTGGGCGGCCACGTGGCGCCAGCCCATCGTTCTGATGGCCTTGTCGCTGTCGAGGGTCGCGGGGCCGAACAGCTCCGACAGCCTGCCGGCGGTCACGTGGCGGCGGAAGTCCATCTCCCAGAAGCGGTCCTGGGCGTGGACGAAGCCTTGGGCCAGGAAGAGGTCTTCGGACGTGTCAGCGTAGATGTGCGGGATTCCGTACTTATCCCGATAAATCTCCACATTCCCGGTGAGGCCCGGGAGCCGTATCGTGCCCTCCAGCTGCGGGAACGACTGCCGGACGGTGAACACGAGCACCCCCGTGAGCACCACCGCGATCGCCAGGAGAACGGTCACCACCCGCGCGAACCACCGAAGCGGTCTCGGCAGCCACGCGTACGGCTTCAACCTCACGAAAACCTCCATACTCCCCGCGCTGGCACCCAGTGTGGCAGCCCCCGCCGGCTCCTCTCACCGCCGTCACACCGCGTCCTCTCTCGCGCACTGGGAGGCATCTCGCAACCCGGATGCAACCCAAGATCTGTCTATCGTGCGCATGGCGCGCTACCGTCCACACCCCCGCACCAGGACGGCGCCATCCCGGGCGGACGGTTCCTGCCATGCCGTCCGCCCGACCCCATTCGCAGCGATCTTGGATCCTAACGGGAAAGCCCTGCCCGCACCGCGCGCGAGCGGGGCCGGGGCTCAGCGCCCGGTCACCTTCAGCGTGACGAAGTAGTCGTACGCCGTCGGCGTGCTCCCCTCCCGGCCGTCGTGCTCGGCCACGTTGACGGCCTCCACCCTGTCCACGAAGCCGCCGCCGCGTCCGCGGGGGAGACGATGAGCGCGGGAGCGGCCACCACTACGGCTGCGGCGAGTCCGGGAAAGCGCATGACGCTCCTTGGGATCTCTCGGCTCGCGACCATCGGGAGTGGCGCTCACGCCGCATCGGCTACCGTCAGGGAACCGTTGATGTGCTGGTAAAGCCGGCCTCCGCGCCCGCGAATCCTGCTTCGTCGACTATCGGCAGGCGGATGGACCGGCGCTCTGCTCCTGCTGGCGGCGGGCCACCGGCGTGCGGCCACCCGCGCCGCGGAGAAGGCGTGCGCCGGGCCGGGGGTTGCGGTTGTTCAGGTGCGGGGTTTGCCGATGTCCACGGGAAGGTCGAGGGCGAGGACGTAGTCCAGGTGCAGGAACGACTCGAACTTGGCGCCCGCCGGCACCGACTCGTCGTGTTCGAGCTCGTCCATGACCCGCAGCGCCTCCGGGGTGTCGAGGTCGTCGTCGAGGGCGGCTTCGGCGCGCTGGACGTACGCGGTGGACATCGGCGCGCTTGGCGACTCCGACCATTCGGCGACCCGGGCGCGCCAGCGGCGCAGGGTGGCGTCGGCGGCGCGCAGGACGTCCCAGGTGAGGTCGAACGGGCTGCGGTAGTGGTGCTGCAGGAACGCCAGCCGCACCGCCAGCGGGTCGAGCCCGGCGGACGTCACGTCGGCGAGCATAGGGGGTTCGGACAGCAGGCCGGCGCCGTGGGCCCAGCGGCGCACCACTTCGCGCCCGGCCACCGCGTTCCCCTGTGCCCGCATGGCTTCGTGGTGCGGGAAGATCAGCTCGGTGCCGCCGGTCTGGAACGCGACGTCCTCGCCCAGCCTCGCCAGCGACATGGCCGAGCACGAGACGTGCGGCCCGGGCACACCGCGCCCCCACGGCGAGTCCCAGCCGTCCGCGGGCCGCCACAGCACCCAGTCGGCCCGGTTCCGCCGCGGCCCGTCCTCGTCACCGGGCGGGCCCTCCTTCTGCCCGGACAGCTCCCCGTACGTAGGGAAGCTCGCGGCGTCGAAGAACACCCACCCGTCGGCGGCGTACCCGTGACCCCGCTCGATCAGCCCCCTGACCAGCTCGATCACCTGGGCGACGTGCTCGGTGGCGCGTGGCGACTGCTCCGGCGAGCGCAGGTTGAGCGCCAGCGCGTCCCGGGAGACCGCCTCCTCGTACGAGCGAGCGGCCTCGGAGGGGCTGCCCAGGTCGGAGACGCCCCGGCAGACGACCATGCGCACCCGCTGCCGTTCCAGGACCCGGCGGATCAGGTCGGAGAGCAGCAGCGGCCGCAGGTCGCCGAGGTGCGCCGGCCGGTCGACGGGCGGCGCGCACTCGTACAGGCGCACCCCGCGGGCGGGCGGGACCTCCTCGACCTGTCCAGTACGCGTGTCGTAGATCCGCAGCATGCTTCGACCCTAGCCGTCAGCCCCCCAGGAAGCCGAGGATGTCGCGGTCGCCCCGTTCGCGCAGCCGGGCGAGGATCTCTTCGCGGGTCGCGGTCTCGGGCAGCCCCACCCGCGCCCCTATGAGCCGCAGCCCTTCCATCTCGGAGGCCACCGGCGCGGTGTAGCCGATCAGGTAGAGGGCCCGGTTGAGCGGCGGCATCCCGGGAGGGGCGCCGGGGAGGTGGCGGGTGAGGAGTTCGCCGCCGTCGGAGACGGTGAGGAAGATGTGGTCGCCCTCGCCCGCCTTGTAGTCGGCGAGCACGTTGCGGATGGAGCCCATCGTGGGCTGGTTGTGCCAGCTGATGACGACGTCGCCGGTGGGGGTCGAGGCGGTGAGCGACCCGCCGGGCGCCATGCCGAGGTGCGCCGCGAACCCGGTCGGCAGGGGCGAGCCGGAGCCGCGCAGGTGTTCGGCGTTCACGTCCACCCGGTGCCACCAGCGCCCGTCGCGGCTGCGGAAGCAGCGCCGGGTCTCGGAGACGTCCTTGCGGGGCTGGTAGTCGCCGGAGGAGGTGCCCGCCACCCGGACCCAGCCGCGCTGGCTGCGTTCGAACCCGGGCCCGCCCGAGTAGGCGCGGACCGAGCTCTCGCTGACGTCGTAGCGGGAGGTGAGGTTGGCCACGATCGTGTTGACCGGGGCCTCGCCGCCGGCCCGCTCGATCTCCCTGACGATCATCTCCCGGATGCCCAGGTACTCCTCGCCGCCCCAGCGGGTCAGGCCGTACTTGTTCCGGTCGACCCGCAGGAACCGGTCGTCGGCGGTGAGCTGGTTGCGGATGCCGACGAGGCTGTAGTCCTCGCCGATGCGTTCCTGGATCTCCTCGGGCGACATGGGCTTCCCGGTGACGGCCAGCACCGCTTCGGCCTTGTCGTTGATGCTGCGCGGCCAGGGCACCACGTGCCCGTCGAGCACCCGCAGGTGCGGCACGGCGAGGATCCACCGTTCGGCCACGTCCTCACGGACGCCGAGCTGGGCCACCATCGTGACGGCCTCGGCGAGCGGGTGCGGACCGTCGGCGAAGAGCTGGCGGGTCTTCTCGCGCAGGTCGTCGGCGCCGCCGGCGACGAGCCAGCCGTCGGTCTCCTCGTAGCCGGTCAGCAGCGTACGGACGAACCGCCAGACGGGGATGCCCAGGGTGCGCAGCTCGGTGCGGTGCCAGGGCACGGCGGCGGTCAGGTCGTCGGCGGGGGCGGCCGAGCCGAGCCGGCCGCGCAGCCAGGTGACGTGCGCGACCAGCGGCGCCGCCTCCGGGCCGCCCAGCCAGGCTTCGACGTGTTCGCGCAGGTCGCGTTCGATCTGCCGGATCCGTTCCCGGGTGACGGAGAAGCGCTGGGCGAGCTCGTCCAGCGTGGCCCGGTCGCCCGCGTACAGCCGGTCGCGGGCGATGGCCCGCTGCCGCTCGTCCAGCGTCGCGAACAGGCCGTCGATCACCTCGGGCAGCGGCCTGTCCTGCTGGGCGGGGACGGCCGTGGCGGAGGCGGGTTCGAGCAGCCGGTCGAAGACGCCGGTGAACAGCTTCTCCACCACGTCCTTGCCGAGCGTCTCGGGTGTCCGTTCCGCCTCGGCGGGGTCGGAGAAGCGCAGCAACGGCATGATGTCGCCGAGTACCAGATGCCCCCAGAAGGCCACGGCGAGGTCCGCGAGGCGGCTCGCCACGGCGTGGGTGCCGACGATGGCGCATGCCCGGTCGAGCGGGATCGCCTGCCACCATGCCTCGGGCAGCTGTGGCTCTTCCGCGATCGGCGCGATCTGACCAGGTGCGGTCCAGCGCAGTGGTGGCGCGATGTCGCTCAGGCTGAGGTTCATTGGGGTCCAACCGGCCAAGATAGATATCCGCAGTTCAGACTATGTGATCAAAACGACAAAAATGGGCTCCCTCTTCCTGAATGGGATATGTAGAGCATGGATCGGGCCCGCGTGCACGCGACATACAGCATGCTCCGTTCCCGCTGCAGCGCACGAGCCCGGGCACCCGGATCGTCGGGAGGCCGCTCCGGCACGACCCCCTCGGCCACGCCGATCAGCGCCACCCGCTCGAACTCCAGCCCCTTGAGGCCGGCGAACGTCGACACCCGCACCGGCACGTCGCCCAGCATCTCCCTGGCCGCCCGGACCATGTCCTGACCACGCGCCCCGACCGCGATCCGGTCGGCCGGCACGCCCTCCTCCAGCCAGCCGGCGATCGTGCTCTCCAGCCCGGCCAGCTCCGCCCGCGCGCTCTCGTACGCCCGGACCACCGGCCGCGCCCCCGCTCGCCAGGACCGGAACCCGTACAGCGCCGACATCCCCTCGACCAGCCCGTCCGCCGGCCCGCCGCCGCGCATCCGGACCGCGAACGACAGCATGTCCTGCGGCAGCCGGTGCGAGATCCTGAGCACGTGCCGGACGGCGGGGATGCCCACCGCGGCGAGCGTCACCCGCGTGTCGGTGACCCGCTGGTGCGGGTCGCCGACGATGAACAGGTCGTCGGACGCGCGCGGCACCGCCGCGCGCAGCAGCCGCCACTGCGCCGGGCTGACGTCCTGTGCCTCGTCCACCACGATGTGCCGGTACGGTTTACGCCCCGGTTCGACGTCGTCGAGCAGGTCGCCGGTCGACCTGGCCAGCAGCCGGAGCGCCTCGTCGATCAGCTCGTCCATGCTCCGCGCGCCCGCCCCCATCAGTGCGGGGCGGCGGCCCTCGGCCTGGGCCACGATGCGCATGGCCAGCCGTTCCGGGTTGTCCACCTCGATCCGCTTGCGCAGCAGGTCGTCCTGGACGAGCTGGTCCAGCCGGGCCGACAGCTCGTCGCAGAGTCCCTGCGAGAACGTCACCAGCAGCACCGGCCCGCTGCCGTGCGCGGCCAGCTGCGCGGCCCGGTGCAGCGCGACCACCGTCTTGCCGGTGCCCGCCCCGCCCACCACCAGCACCGGATGGTCGTACCGGCCGGTGGACAGGCGGCGGTGCGGCGCGCGCGGGAACACGCACCACTCCGGCGCCGTCAGCAGCCGGTCCAGCTCCGTCTTGTCGGCCGCGAACGCGGCCCGGTCCGGGCTGCGCAGCAGCGCCCGGTGCAGGTCCTCGGGGTCGACCGGCTCCCCGGCGTCATCCGCGAAGGCGCGGCAGCCGTCCAGCTCCCGCCAGGCCTCGCCCGGCGTGCCGCCCCGGGCCAGCACCTCCAGCGGCACGTACTGGGTGAACGGCAGCAGCGGCTCCAGCGCCGCCACGTCCGCCTCGGTGGTGATCAGCCGGACCAGCGGCAGCAGGCGCTCGTCGATGCCGAGCGCGAGCAGGTCGCCGTCGCCGACCGGGTCGAACAGCCGGTCCCGGCCCGCCGACCGGCGTAAGGAGGGCTCGACACGTTCCAGAGCCTCGGCGTCCCACTCCTCGACCACGCCGAGCACCGGGTTGATCCTGTAGCGGTGCCGGGCGGCGAACGACCGGGCCTCCTCGTCCGGCAGGACCGTGCGCAGCCAGCAGACGTCCCGCTGCCGCACCACGACCCCCCGGTGCCCCTCGGCCAGGGGGAGGGTCGCCACCCGCGCGTCCCTGGCGCCCGGCACCGGCTCCGGGGCGCCGGCGATGTTCAGCAGGAAGCGCCGGAGCGCGACCACGACGTCCCGGCGCACCGGCTGTGCCAGTGCGCCCAGGTCCCTGGAGAACTCAGGGCCGATCGCGAGCCGCGGCACGGCATCAGTCCAGAAGCTGGAGCAGGTCGCGGTCCCCGCGCTCGCGGAGCCTGGTGAGCAGGTCAGGCAGGTTCACCGGGCCGGTCATCCCGA
Source organism: Nonomuraea sp. NPDC049649 (assembly GCF_040675175.1). NCBI lineage: Bacteria > Bacillati > Actinomycetota > Actinomycetes > Streptosporangiales > Streptosporangiaceae > Nonomuraea > Nonomuraea sp. NPDC049649. The sequence goes on along the minus strand of NZ_JBFAOH010000017.1, from coordinate 96,493 downwards.
TCCTCGTCGCGATCACCCGCGCCGCCTGGTCGCGGGTGCCGCCCGGGGCCGTGTAGCCGACCAGGCGCAGCGCCTTGGTGATCTTCTCGGCGCCGGCCGCGGCGACCGGGAGGTGCCGGGCCCGCAGCACGCCCTCGTCCGACAGCGTGAGGAACAGGTGACCGCCCTCCTTGGCGCCGACGTCCGCCAGCAGCCGCTCGATCGAGTCCAGCACCGGCCGGCCGTGCCAGGTCATGGTCAGCTCGCCCGCGGCGCTCCGGACCGTCCTGCTCTCGCCCGGCGACAGCCCCAGGTACGCGGCGAACCCGGTCGGCAGCGGGCACTCGCCGCCGGCGAGCTGCTCGGCCGTCACGTCCACCCGCAGCCACCACCGGCCGTCGGGCTGGCGGAAGCAGCGCCTGGTCTGCGAGACGTCCTTCAGCGGCTGGTACGGCTTGGCGGGCTGCTCGCCCGACCCGCCGTTCCTGTCCACCGGGACGGCCGGGGCGAACGCCTGGAACTGCGACGGCACCGGGTCCGGCGGCACGAACCCGGGAGGCAGGCTCGTCGGCGGGGGGCTCGTGGGCGGGGGGCTCTTGGGCTGCGCCGGCGCGAAGGCGGACGGCGGCTCCGGCAGCGAGGCGTAGGGCGCGCTGAACGCCGACGGCGGTGCCGGGCGCTGCGGCAGCGGCCGGTCCGGCAGCGTGGCCAGCACGAACTGCCAGGCAGGCACCTCCAGCGCCTTGATCTCCTTCGCGTGCCAGCCGGCGGCCTTGATCAGGCGCTCCTTGGGAGCGCCCGGGCCGATCCGCTCGCGCAGCTCGTCCAGGTACGCCCGGTACGGGGCGGCCTCGTCGCTGGCCAGCCACGTGTCGAGCATGGCACGCAGCCGGTCCTCGGTCGCGGTGATCTCGGCGGGCGGCACGGCGAACAGCTTGGCGAGCTGGTCCACCTCCGACGGCTGGTCGGTGAAGACCCGGTTCTGCGCGACGGCCCAGCTCTTGTCGTCGAGATGCGCGAACGCGGTCTCGATGAGCTGCCGCAGATCAGCCTCGTCCTCGTCGGGGGCGGGGTCCTCCTGGGAGTCCTCCGGCCGGTCGCCGGCGGGCTCCGGCTCAGGCTCGTCCTCCACGGAGGCGGGTCCGGGCTGCTGCTCCGCGGGGACCGCGTCGTCGGCGGGCTCCTCGTCGGAGGCTAGGTCCGCGGCGGCGAGGTCGGCGGGGGCGAGGTCCGCGGGGGCGGGCTCCTCCCGGGACGCCTCCGGCTGGTCGTCGGCGGGCTCCGGTTCGGGCTCGTCCGCCGCGACCGGCTGTTCCGCCACGGCGGGCTGCTCCGCGGCGGCTTCGTCGTCGGGAGAAGCCCCGGGGGCGAGGTCGGCGGGGGCAGCGTCCTCCTGGGGCGCCTCCGCCTCGTCGTCCGCGACGGGGGCCGGGGACTCGTGGACGGCGGGAGCCTCGGGGGTCTCCTCGTCCAGGGTGTCGACGCCGCTGGACGAGACGGGCGCGTCCGGCGCGAGGCGGCTCAGCGCGGCCGAGAACAGCGCCGTCAGCACCGGCCGGGCCTGGACGAACGGCTGGTCCATCAGCTCCCGCCCGGTGAGCGCCAGCAGCCCCGGCCACGACCCGGCCCGGTCCAGCGCGATCGCCACGTACGGCTCGTCGGCCTCGTCCGGGTCCAGCATGTGCAGGGCCGGAAGCACGTCGCCGACGGCGGCGGCGGGCCAGTGCTCGACGGCGATCTCGGTGAGCAGTTCACCCAGCGACTCGGGGCCGATGGCCGCGAGCACCCGCGGCATGGGCAGGCTGCGCCACCAGGCGTCGGGCAGGCCCGGCTGCCCGGTGAGCAGCGTGATCGTGGACGTGTCGCTCCACCGCAACGGTGGTACGAGGTCGCTCAGGCAGAAGTTCATCCCGTTCCGTTCACCAGCCCCTCACGCCGCCGTGCCTCAGCGGGCCATGCGACGCCGTGTCGCGGTGCCATCATCTCGCCGTCCACTGAAGAGACCATAGTCCGGCAAATCAGCCCTACGCATCCTGCACTACGCATCAGCGTCGAACGGCGGCAAACCGTAGGCGCACGTAGTCGGCCATCCAGCCGGACTCCCGCCGCAGCGCCGGCGCGGCGAGCTCGTTCACCCGCCGGAGCAGGGGTTCGACCATATTGGGTGCGAGCCCGTCGAGTGCCGAGGACGCGAACATCCGCACCCAGTCGGCGGCCCCGCCGGGACACTCCTCCAGCGGCGTGGGCCGGTCGAAGTACTCCAGCAGCCGCACCACGAAGCCCCCGGCCTCCAGCCGGCGGGCGTACTCGGCGGGAGAGGGGAAGTACCACGGCAGCTCGGGCTCGCGCAGCCCGTGCTCGCGCCAGGCGGTCAGCATCGCCGTGGTGAGTTCGGCGCAGTTGCCCGCCCCGCCCATCTCGGCGACGAACCGCCCGCCGGGCAGCAGCGCGTCACGCACGCAGGAGATCACGGCGTCCGGGTCGCGGCTCATCCAGTGGAGCGCGGCGTTGGAGAAGACGGCGTCGTACGGGCGGGCCACGGTGAAGTCGTGGGCGTCGCCGACGATGAAGTTGATGCCTGGATTCTGCGCCAGCGCCTTCTCGATCATGGGGGTCGAGCCGTCGATGCCCAGCACCTCGGCGCCCCGGAAGGCGATCTGCGCGGTCAGCACGCCGGTGCCGCAGCCCAGGTCGAGCACGCGCTCGCCCGGCTGCGGATCGAGCAGGTCCACCAGGGGCGCGCCCTGGGTGGACACGTAGCCGAAGCTGCTGTCGTAGGCGCGACTGTTCCACCGCTCCAGGCCCGGTGTGTCGTATCGCAAGACGATCAGCTCTCATTCGTGAGACATCGGGCCCCCGTGGCCGTAGTGTCGGTTCACTTTAGAGCTAGATTGTCGCTACGACATAAGTGATCACAGTGGCATCACCCGCCGCTTTTCGCCCACTCCTTCTTCAGGTAGGTCTTCCCGGCGTCGGTCTGCGGGATCGTCAGCAGCACGGGCGGGCCGGGCGCCTTCGGCAGGCTCGCCGCCTGCTCGGCGTCGAGGGTGCCGCGCATGTGCATCGCCTCACCCCGGGCCGGTCGCGCGTACCCCTTCTGGAACAGGTTCTGGCCCTCGTCGGAGAGGATGAACTCCTGCCACAGCCGGGCGGCGGCGGGATGCGGCGCGGCCTTGTTGATCGCCTGCACGTGGTAGACGCCGAGCGGCGCCCCGGCCGGGATCACCACCTTCCAGGAGCCCGAGTTGCGGGCCGCGCGGGCGGCGTTGACGTGGTCCCAGGTGATCACGGTGTTGGCGGAGTCGGTCGAGGTGAGCTGCCCGGCCTTCTTGAGCTTGGCGAACAGCGCCACCCCCTGCTGCGGACGGGGCGAGCCGCCCTGCAAGGAGGCCGCCATCACGCCGGAGAACGCCGCCGACGAGCGCAGCGGGTCGCCGTCGAGCGCCACCTTGTAGCCCGGTTTCGCCAGATCGGCGAAGGAGGCGGGTGCGGGCACCGCGCGCGGGTCGTACCCGATGGACATGTAGCCGCCGTAGGCGGCGTACCACGCGCCCGACGGATCCTTGACGTGGTCGGGAAGGTCGAGCCAGCCCTGCACCTTGTACGGCGCGAACCGGCCGGCGGCGCCCACCGCCTCCTCCAGGCTCAGGTCGAACACGTCGGGCTTGAGCTGCGCGGCGGCGTCCAGCGCCCGGCGGCTGCTCGCCCCGGGCTCCAGCTGCTTGACCTCGATGTCGTACTTGTCGGCGAAGGTGTCGATGATCTCGCCGTAGTTCGCCCAGTCGCGGGGGAGGCCGACGACGGTGAGCGTCCCCTCCTTCTGGGCCGCCTCGATCAGCCGCTCCATGGTGCCGAAGCCCTCTTTGAGCGAGGCGGCCTGGACCTTGACGGGATGTTCGGACGCCGGCTTCTCAGCGGAGGGCGACGCGCCGCATCCGGCGCTGACGAGGATGGCGGTTACGGCGGCGCAGGTACGTACGGTCACACATCGAATACTGTCCGTTACTTCCGCTCACGTCGAGGAGGCGCGGCGGGAACCACCTTGCCCGCCACCAGCGTCTCCTCCGGGATCTCCACCAGAGTGCCGTCGCGCCTGCGCACGCACAGCACCCCGCCCTCCCACGATTCGAGCGTCCCGACCGTGTCGCGGAACCCTCCGGGGACCCGCCTGCGCGTGGTGACGCGCGCTCCGACGTCGGATGCTGAGATAGTGATCACGAGACGAGCGGCCACGAGTTTGCCACCCTCCGTTTCGGCCACCAAGTGAGCACGGCAATACTAGGGCCTAGCAAACCGCGGTCAGAGTCATGCCATGGTGCGGAGAAGAAGGAGCTCGAGGTGACCTACGTCATCGCGCAGCCTTGCGTGGACGTCCTGGACAAGGCGTGCATCGAGGAGTGCCCCGTCGATTGCATCTACGAGGGCGAGCGCATGCTTTACATCCACCCCGACGAGTGCGTCGACTGCGGAGCGTGCGAGCCAGTGTGCCCGGTCGAGGCGATTTTCTACGAGGACGACCTTCCCGAGCAGTGGAAGGACTTCTACAAGGCGAACGTGGACTTCTTCGAAGACCTCGGCTCGCCCGGAGGAGCCTCCAAGGTCGGAAAGATCGAGAAGGACCACCCGGTCGTGGCGGCGCTCCCGCCGCAGAGCGAGTAACCGGCGCGGTCCGCACGCGGGCCGGTCGACCGGCGGCGCGGCGGGCCGTGCCGCCAGTGCCGCGTGCCGCCGCACGCGGAGTGCGGCCGTCAGCCGTACGTACGAGCCAGGAGAACCGTGAACAAGCTGCCTGACTTCCCTTGGGACCGGCTGGAGCCGTACAAGGAACGCGCCGCCGCGCACCCCGGCGGGATCGTCGACCTCTCGGTCGGCACCCCCGTCGACCCGGTGCCGCAGCTCGTCCAGGACGCGCTGACCCGGGCCTCCGACAGCCCGGGTTATCCGACCACCCACGGGACGAAGGCGCTGCGCGAGGCGGCGGCGGGCTGGCTGGCTCGCCGCCACGGGGTCCGCGTCGACCAGCGCGACGTGCTGCCGCTGATCGGCACCAAGGAGTTCGTGGCCTGGCTGCCGAGCTACCTCGGGGCCGGTCACGTGGTCTTCCCCGAGCTGGCCTACCCCACCTACGACGTGGGGGCCAGGCTGGCGGGAGCGGCGGGCACGGCCACCGACGGCCTGCTCGCGCTCGGCCCGCGCCACGCCGACCTCGTCTGGATCAACTCGCCCGGCAACCCGACCGGCAAGGTGCTCCCCGTGGAGCACCTCCGCAAGGTGGTCGCCTGGGCGCGCGAGCGCGGCACGATCGTCGCCTCCGACGAGTGCTACATCGAGCTCGGCTGGGAGGAGCGTCCGGTGTCGATCCTGCATCCGGACGTGTGCGAGGGGTCCCACGAGGGCCTGCTCGCCGTCCACTCCCTGTCGAAACGGTCCAACATGGCCGGATACCGCACCGGCTTCGTCACGGGCGACCCCGCGCTGATCGCGCGGCTGCTGGAGATCCGCAAGCACGCCGGCATGCTCATGCCGCAGCCGGCGCAGGCGGCGATGACCGCGGCCCTGGGCGACGACCGTCACGCCGACGAGCAGCGCGAACGCTACGCCGCGCGCCGCGCCAAGCTGCGCCCGGCGCTGGAACGGGCCGGCTGGCGCGTCGACCACTCCACGGCCGGGCTCTACCTGTGGGCGTCCAACGGGGAGACCTGCTGGGATCAGGTTGGCAGGCTCTCCGAAACGGGGATTCTGGTCGCTCCCGGCGAATTTTACGGACCGGCAGGTGAGCGGCACGTCCGCGTGGCGCTCACCGCCGCCGACGACCGCATCGATGCGGCGGTGCGCCGCCTCCAGTAGGATCCCCCCTCAAACGCCCCTCCCGAGGCGGGCAGGAGCGAGCCGCATATCCAGCAGCACAAGTAGATACCGGGAGTTCGCCGAGGCGAACCGCGAGTGGAGCGAGCCGTACGATGAGCATGACCTCCATGGTCGTTCTCGGGCTGAGCATTGCCACCGTCCTTCTCCTGCTTGGGGCGTTCCTGGCCACCCTGCGCCAGGACCGGAAGGACGGCACGGCGACCGAGCAGCCGGTCGCTCCCGTCGAGCCTCCGCTCCCGGCGCCGGTCGCGGTGCCCGGCCATGCCGGCGTCGACTACACCGACCCGCGCACGCTCCGGGTGGGCGACAAGATCGACGTGCTCGGCTCCCCGGTCCGCGTGCTCGGCGCTCTCCACGTGTCCTGGCAGGGGCAGCAGTGGGTCGAGTACCGCCTGCGCGACAGCGCCCGCCGCATCCAGTGGCTGACAGTCGAGATGCGCCAGGGCCAGGGCCCCGACCAGCCGCCGCACCTGGAAGTGCTGCTCTGGACGGACGTGCCCACCCAGGGCATGATCCCCGCGCGCAGCAGCCTCATCATGGACGACGTCGAGTTCCATCCCTTGGAGCGTGGCACCGCCGCGTTCCGCTCCGAAGGCAGCACCGGCAAGCCCGACCGGGGCCTGCTCGACTTCGCCGACTACCGGGCGACGGACGGGCGGCTGCTGTCGTTCGAGCGGGTCCAGGGCCACCCGTGGACGGCCGCGTACGCCCAGCCCCTCCCGCCGGGCTCCATCGGCATCATCAGCCGCGCCTCCTCCTGACCACCCCCAACCAGCACGATCGGATCGGCTCGGCGAATCCTGGGTACCGGTCCGCAGTCTGATCGGTTCGACCAGACGGGGGTGGCCCGGTTGTCGCGGCCAGGTTGGTTCGGCCAGACGAGGGTGTCCGGTCGGCCGACCAGGGCGGGGTGGTCCGGTCGGCGTGGGCAGGGTCGGCGCGGTCAGGCGACGGCGATCTTCGTTCTGCTGCGGGCGCCGCCGTCTTCCCAGCCGTCCGTGTCCAGGTCGTTGGTCCAGCGGGCGCCCGCGTACTCGACCCGGCTCAGCCCGTACTCCTCGGCGTGCGCGACCCACCAGGTGGCGATCAGCCAGCCGCGCTTGCGGCTGGTGACGGCGGTGCTGCCGAGCGCCCGCTTGAGCGCGCGGAGCGCCTTGGCCTTCTCGGGCCGCGGCGGCGCGGCCTGCTTGCCGCCCTCCGGCCCGGCCGCCTGCGGGTGACCTTCAACCGGATACCAGCAGTGCAGGGCACGCGGGACCCGCCCGGTGAACGCCGCCGCGAGGATCCTGGCGTCCGTCTCGTGCGGGCCGTACGCGTACCCGGCCGCGGAGCGCTGCACCGCCTGGGCGGCCTCCGAGACCGGCATCTTCCGGTACCCCTTCACCTTGACCAGGGCGGCGAAGAACCGGTTCGTGGCGTACACCGGATCCATGACCTGCTTCTTGGAGCCCCACCCCTGCGACGGCCGCTGCTGGAACACCCCCAGCGAGTCACGGTCACCGTAGGGGAGGTTGTAGAGCTCGGACTCCTGCAGCGCCGTCGCGTAAGCGATCACCACGGCCTGCTCCGGCAGCTTCCGCCGGGCGGCCACCGCGGCGATCGTCGCCGCGATCCGCGCCTGCTCGATGTCCATCTCCCGCTCCTCGCCCTCGGCCCGCACCACGCAGTGGGGCTCGGGGACGGCCAGCGGCCGCGGGGCCCGCGTGAGCAACTGATAGACACCGATCGAGAGGCCCACCGCGAGGACCAGCATGACGATCGCGATGGTGACGACTCCCCGGGAGAAGCGCACGTGCACGCTGAGAAACCTACCCGGCGGGATAGGCTCCGGGGCCATGACCGAAGTGAGCACCCTGTCACCGGCGCGGGTGCCCCACGCCGCGGTCGCCGGAGGCGCCACGACGAGACAGCGCTTCACGCGCTGCGCGAACACGGAGTGAACACCTGATGCTTGACCTGACGCAGGACGTGCGGACCCTGACCTCGGCCATCGTCGACATCGAGTCGGTGAGCGGCGCGGAGCAGGTGCTGGCAGGGCTGGTCGAGCAGGCCCTGAGCGGGCTGCCGCACCTCAAGGTCGACAGGTCGGGGCAGACCGTGGTGGCCCGCACCGGGCTGGGCCGCGCCGAGCGGGTGCTGATCGCCGGGCACCTCGACACGGTGCCCGTCGCGGACAACCTGCCCAGCCGGGTCGAGGGTGACCGGCTCTACGGCTGCGGCACCTCCGACATGAAGGCCGGGGTGGCGGTCGCGCTGAAGCTGGCGGCCACGGTGCCCGACCCGGTGCGCGACGTCACGTACGTCTTCTACGACTGCGAGGAGGTCGCGGCCGAGCTGAACGGCCTCAAGCGCGTCGCGGAAGAGCACCCCGACTGGCTCGCCGCCGACTTCGCGGTGCTGATGGAGCCCACCGGCGGGGTCATCGAGGGCGGCTGCCAGGGCACGATCCGCGCCGACGTCCGGGTCACCGGCAAGCGCGCCCACAGCGCCAGGTCGTGGTTCGGGGTCAACGCCATCCACGGCATCGAGCCCGTACTGGCCAGGCTCAACGCCTATGAGGCGCGGCGGCCGGTGGTCGACGGGCTGGAGTACCACGAGGGGCTGAACGCGGTGGGCGTGCGCGGCGGCGTGGCCGGCAACGTCATCCCCGACGAGTGCGTGGTCACCGTCAACTACCGCTTCGCCCCCGACCTGACCGTGGAGCAGGCGCAGGACCACGTGCGCGAGGTGTTCGAGGGGTACGAGGTGGCGTTCGTGGACGCGGCGTCCGGGGCGCGGCCCGGGCTGAACCACCCGGTGGCCGCCGCCTTCACCGCCGCCGTCGGCGGCACGCCGCGCGCCAAGCTGGGCTGGACGGACGTGGCGCGCTTCTCCGCGCTGGGGATCCCGGCCGTCAACTACGGTCCCGGCGATCCGAACCTGGCGCACCAGAAGGACGAGTACGTGGAGCTGGAGAAGATCGTGGACGGCGAGCGGGCGATGCGCGCCTGGCTCACCGGGGCCGCAAAACAGTGAAAGTGGCTCTCCTCGCCGGCCATTTGACGGGGAGAGCCACTTTCAGTCCCGAGCAGCACCCTCGCCGATTAGACGCAGGGGTCGCGAAATCTGGTTCCAGGTTTCCCGGGAAGTTTTTCAAGATTCTTCGGGCCGTCTTCCGGGCGGTGCCCGGGGCCCGTCCTCGCAGGGTAGGCAGGGATCAGCGGACATCGAGTGAACTCCGGAGGGATAGCGTGGGCCGTATGAGAGCGAATCGCCGCGAACGTCGGCAGGGTCAGGCGGTGGTGCGGGGCAACCTTGTGCCCGAATCCACCCACGACCAGAGACTGCTGGCCCGGCAAGGGCCCGCCGACTGGGTCCACCAGGACCCGTGGCGGGTGCTGCGCATCCAGGCGGAGTTCGTCGAGGGCTTCGGCCAGCTCGCCGAGCTGCCCAGGGCCGTGTCCGTGTTCGGCTCGGCCCGGACCCCCGCCGACTCGCCCGACTACAAGCTCGGCCGGGAGCTGGGCAGGGCGCTGGCGCAGGCGGGCTTCGCGGTGATCACCGGCGGCGGCCCCGGCATCATGGAGGCGGCCAACCGGGGCGCCACCGAGGTCGACGGCGGCGTGTCGGTCGGGCTCGGCATCGAGCTGCCGTTCGAGCAGAGCATGAACGACTATGTGGACCTCGGCATCGAGTTCCGCTACTTCTTCGTACGCAAGACCATGTTCGTGAAGTACTCGTGCGGCTTCATCGCGCTGCCCGGCGGCTACGGCACGCTAGACGAGCTGTTCGAGGCGCTCACCCTGGTCCAGACCCACAAGGTCACCAGCTTCCCGGTCGTGCTGATGGGCTCGGAGTTCTGGGGCGGGCTGCTCGACTGGGTCAAGAGCCAGCTGGCCGGCACCGACAAGATCGCCACCAAGGACCTCGACCTGATCCACATGACCGACGACGTGGACGAGGCCGTGCGCATCATCGCCGACTCCGAGCTCAACCGGTCCAGACAGCGGGAGAGCGAGGCGGAGGCCGTCCGGGCACAGGTGGCCGAGCCGCAATAGGCTCACCCCCCGTGAACATCTGCGTCTTCTGCTCCTCCAGCCGCCTCATCGACGACAAGTACCTGCGCCTGGCCGCCGAGGTCGGGACCGAGCTGGCCCGGCGCGGCCACACCCTGGTGAGCGGCGGCGCCACCGTCTCCTGCATGGGCGAGATCACCCGCGCAGCCCGCGCCGCCGGCGGCCGGACCATCGGCGTCATCCCGCAGGTCCTCGTCGACGTCGAGATCGCCGACCGCGACTCCGACGAGCTGATCGTCACGGCCGACATGCGCGAGCGCAAGGGCGAGATGGACGCCAGGTCCGACGCGTTCCTCGTGCTGCCCGGCGGCATCGGCACGCTGGAGGAGCTGTTCGAGATGTGGACGGCGCGGGTGCTCGGCATCCACGACCGGCCGCTGGTGCTCCTCGACCCGTGGGGGCTCTACCGGCCGCTCCGGGACCTGGTCGGCGGCATGTACGACGCCGGGTTCACCCGGGCCGACGTCTTCGACGCCATCTCCTGGACCACCACGGTCGAGGAGGCCTTCGCCCACCTCGAAGCCCGCGCGCAACCCGTACGGCCGAGCGTCGAGGAGCTCAGCGAGGCCGCCGACTGAGCGCCCGGGTGCGGCAAGTGCGGGACTGATGCCCCGGTGGTATGAGTACGATGCCAATGTGCTGCTGGTCATACTCGCCATCGCCGCGCTCGCCATCCTGGCCTGCGTGGTCCTGGTGTCCCTGGGCAAGGGCGGTGAGCTGACCGAGTTCCCGCCGGACGTGCCGCCGCTCAACCTTCCCGACACGGGCAAGCTGGGGGCGGTCGACATCATGGCCCTGCAGCTCCCGCTCAACCTCATCGGCTACCACACGCAGAGCGTCGACGAGACGCTGCGCCGGGCGGCGGAGGCCATCAGCGCGCGCGACACCAGGATCGCGATCCTGGAGCAGCGGGTGTCGGAGCTGCTGTCGAGCCGGCTGCACGCCCGGCAGGAGGTCCACGCCACGCCCGGCGCCGGCCCCCGCACCGAACACGAACCGCCGGCCGCGCCCCTCACCCTCCCCGCCGAGACCGACCCCCTCTCCAACGGGCACGTCCCCACGCTTCCGGAAGACGAGCCCGTCTCCGCCCACGAGCGGCCTGTCTGGGGTGCCCACCCCGACCACGACACGCCCACCCCCAATGGAGCCGCGAACATCCCGTCCGATCCCGAAACAGCCGCTTTCGACGGGGTCGAGGACGACACGGAGGCTTCTGAGAAGGCCGAGGACTCGACGGCGCCGAACTACGAGAGCGACACCGCCGCCGATGGAGCCGAGCCTGAGAAGACCGGGCGCGACGCGGCGGAGAGTGAGACGGATCCGGACGGCGGTCGCGGGCGCTACGCGGCGGCGAGCGAGAGAGGCGCGGGCGACGAGGCTGCGCACGACTCAGCCGAGCGGGCTGGGGCTGAGCTCGAGACAGATGGGCGCGGCGCGGCTGAACCCATGACGGCTGGGCGCGGCGCGGCTGAAACCGAGACGGATGGGCGCGGCGCGGTTGAGTCCGCGGCTGTGCATGATGGCGGGGCCGACTCGGCCGTGTCCGAGACGGGCGCGTCGAAATCGGCAAGCGAGACAGGGCCCGAGACGGGCGTGTCGAAGGCGGGAAGCGAGACGGGCGTGCCGGGTGAGACGGGCGCGGATGACGCGCGTGGGCGCGGCGTGGGCGGCCTGGAGTGGGGCGAGGAGGCCGAGGAGCGGGAGCCGGTCCGGGTCACGTGGGGCAGCAGGGGCGGCGAGAGGGGATGAGCGAGGTGATCCGCTGCTCCTGGCCGGGGATGGCGGACCCGCTCTACCTGGCCTACCACGACGAGGAGTGGGGCCGCCCGGTGCGGGGCGACGACCGGGTGTTCGAGCGGGTGACGCTGGAGGCGTTCCAGTCGGGGCTGTCGTGGCTGACGATTCTGCGGAAGCGGGAGAACTTCCGGGCCGCGTTCGACGGGTTCGCCCTTCCGAAGGTGGCCGCGTACACCGAGCAGGACGTCGAGCGGCTGCTGGCCGATCCGGGGATCGTGCGCAACCGGGCGAAGATCGAGGCGGCGATCGCGAACGCCAGGGCGGCTTTGGAGCTGCCTGACGGGCTTTCCGATCTGGTCTGGAAGTATGCCGATCCGTCCGCGCCGGTGCCGAAGACGATGGCCGACGTGCCCGCGATCACCCCGGCCTCGACGGCTCTGGCGAAGGAGCTGAAGAGGCACGGGTTCAGGTTCGTCGGCCCGACCACCGCGTACGCGCTGATGCAGGCGATCGGGCTGGTCAACGATCACATCGAAGGCTGCTTCGTACGGGGCTGAGAGTCAGCGGCCGTGGAAGACCGGCTGCTCCTTGGCGAGGAACGACGCGGTGGCCCGCACGTGGTCGTCGGTGGCCGCGCACGCGTCCTGCAGGTCGGCCTCCAGCGCCAGCGACTCGGCCAGCGGATGCGCGGCGGCGTAGGCCAGCGCCCGCTTGGTGGCGGCGTAGGCCTTGGTCGGCCCCTGCGCGAGCCGTACGGCCAGCTCACGCGCGCTCTCGACCACGTCGGCGGCGGGCACCACCCGGGTGACCAGGCCCAGCTCCAGCGCGCGCTCAGCGCTGACGGGCTCGCCCAGCAGCAGCAGCTCGGTCGCCCGGCCCAGCCCGACGAGGCGCTGCAGCGTCCACGACGCGCCCGAGTCGGGGGCCAGCCCGATGCCGGAGAAGGCCAGCGCGAACCGGGTCTTCTCGGAGGCGACCCGCAGGTCGCAGGCGAAGGCGAGGGCGGCGCCCGCGCCGGCGGCGACCCCGTTGACGGCGGCCACGACCGGCTTGTCCATGGTGGTGATGAGCTGGACGATCGGGTTGTAGTGCTCGCGCACCGTGTCGGCCAGGCCGCGCCCGGCCTCCAGGTTGGCGGCGTGCTCGCGCAGGTCCTGCCCCGCGCAGAAGGCCCGGCCGGAGCCGGTCAGCAGGACGGCGCGCACGCCTGAATCGGCCGCCGCCTTCCGCAGCGCCTCCAGCAGGGCGGTCTTCAGCTCTGCCGTGAGCGAGTTCATCGCGTCGGGCCGGTCGAGCGTGATGGTGGCGACGGCGTCGGCCACGTCATAGCGGATCAATGCAACTCCCTGTCGACGAACGCGGCGGCTACGGGCAGCAGCCGGGCCGCCTCCTGCTCGAAGAACGCCCTGGCCTTCTCTCCAGGCCAGCCGGTGGGCAGCAGCTCGGGCGGCAGGCCAGGGTCACGGAACAGGAAGTTCCGCCATCCGTGCACGAGCTTGCTCCTTGTCGCGAAGACCTGGTCCGGCGGGGCGTGGGCGGGCAGGGCGCTGATCAGCGTGTCAGCCTCGGCGTGCCACCGCGCGTACGCCTCGCCGATCGCTTCCAGATCCCATGCCCGGGCGACCAGCTCGCGCGGGTCGCCCTCCAGCTCCGCGTCGAACCTATCGGCCCGGATTCCCTCGCTCTCCAGCAGGTTGTCCAGTTCGGTGGAGGAGCGCGGGCCGATCCAGGTGCTGTCGGACAGCGCCGCGTAGCCGAGGAAGGTCAGCGTGGCCCTGACGCGTTCGCGGCGCGGACGTTCCCTGACGGGCGGGAACACGATCAAATGCCAGCGGCCGTCCCAGCTCAAGGTCCCGGCTCGGTAAATTCTCAACGCCGCCTGGTCCAGTCTTCTGACGCACTTCGGAGTGAGCCCGTAACCGGGTCCGCGGGGCAGCCGGACCGGCCGCAGCCAGCCCTGCCGGACCATCCGGGAAACGGCCGTACGCACCGCTGGAGCAGCGATTTCCAGGGGCTTCATGAGTCGTACGAGAGCGGCCACGGACGCCTGCCCGCCACGTGATCGCAGGTGGTCTCCGTACAGGTCGAACAGGGCGGATCGTGCGTGCACGAAGTCCAGTTTGGAGCGCTTCGACCCGCTCGACAACGCATTCTGGGAGGAGATCGTTACCCATGAGGGCTCTCGATGCGGGAGAATAGGACATCACAGAAGACGTGAATACGCCGACCACCGCGTTACGGGTGGTCGGAGAGGTCGGAAATCGCGGGCCGCGGGAGCCCAAGGCAGGAAGGGATGCACGCATGGCGGCGATGAAGCCGCGGACCGGCGATGGTCCGCTCGAGGTCACCAAGGAAGGGCGAGGCATTGTCATGCGCGTGCCCCTGGAAGGTGGCGGACGGCTCGTCGTGGAGATCTCCCCGGACGAGGCGAAAGCGCTCGGCGAGGCGTTGCAGAACGTCATCGGCTGAGACCCTCCCCGACGATCTTCACCTTCGGCCCTGGCGTGCTCCCGCGTGCCAGGGCCGCCCACGTATGAGGAGTGACAGTGCCGATCGAGACTGTTGCCTCGGTGGCCGCCCAGGTCCCCGGCGACGCCACGTTGCTGGCCTTCCCCTACGACTCCGGGCTCGCGCCGGCGCTCGACGTCGACCTGCCCGTGCCGGTCGCCGGGCTGCTGGCGCACTACGAGGCCGAAGGGAAGGCGGGTGAGGTCGTCGAGGTCCCCGTGGTCAGGGGCGGCGACGTGGGCCGCGTGCTGCTGTACGGCGTGGGCGACGCCTCGCCGCGCAGCCTGCGCAAGGCCGCGGCCACGCTGACCCGCCGCGTCCGCGGCAGGGAGTCGCTGGCCGTGGTCACCCCCGAGGGCGACATGTCGGTATTCACGGAGGCGGCGCTGCTGGCCGCCTACTCCTACAAGATCGGCTCGCCCGGGAAGCGGCCGGTGGGCGCGCTCACCTTCGTCGGCGCCGACGAGGAGCAGGTCCGCAGGGGCGAGCAGGTGGCGCGGGCCGTCGCGCTCGCGCGCGACCTGGCCAACACGCCGTCGTCGGTCAAGAGCCCGGACTGGCTGGCCGAACGGGCCGCCGAGCAGGGCGTCCCGGTCCGCGTCTGGGACGAGGAGCAGCTCCAGGCCGAGGGGTTCGGCGGCCTGCTGGCCGTCGGCCGCGGCTCGGTCCGGCCGCCGCGCCTCATCCAGCTCTCCTACACCCCCGACGAGCCCGCCGCCCGCCATGTGGTGCTGGTGGGCAAGGGCATCACGTTCGACACCGGCGGGCTCTCGCTGAAGCCCACCGAGAACATGAAGACGCAGAAGACCGACATGGCCGGCGGCGCCGTGGTGATCGCCGTGATGGGCGCGCTGGCCCGGCTCGGTCTCCCGGTCCGGGTGACCGGCCTGGTGGCCGCCGCCGAGAACATGCCGTCCGGCACGGCCCAGCGTCCCAGCGACGTGATCAGGCCGTACGGGGGACGCACGGTCGAGGTGCTCAACACCGACGCCGAGGGGCGGCTGGTGCTGGCCGACGCGCTCGCCTACGCCGACGCCCAGCTCGACCCCGACGTGGTCGTCGACATCGCCACCCTCACCGGCGCCATGACCGTGGCGCTCGGCCGTCACGTCGGCGGCCTCTACGCCTCCGACGACGAGCTGGCCAAGCGGCTGCTGGCGGCCGGTGAGGCGAGCGGCGACCGGCTCTGGCGGATGCCGCTGCTCGACGAGTACGCCGACGCGCTGAAGTCCCCGGTGGCCGATCTGGCCAACGTCGAGATCGGGTCCCGCTTCGGCGCGGGGTCGATCACGGCGGCGCTGTTCCTGCGCGAGTTCGCCGGTGACCGGCCCTGGGCGCACCTCGACATCGCCGGCGTCGGCCGGAGCACGGTCGACGAGGGGCTGCTGACGAAGGGCGCCACCGGGTTCGGCGTGCGCGTGCTGCTGGAGTGGCTGGCCGGGCTCTAGCGCGTCAGCCCCATGGGGTGACCGGCCGAGTTCTGGCGCGTCGGCCCGGTGGAGTGCCGGGCCGGCTCCAGCGTGTCAGTCCGACACCTTGACGGCGGCGAGCAGGCCGTCGCCGAGCGGGATGAGCAGCGAGCGCAGCCGGTCGTCGGCCTGCACGAGCTTGCCCAGCTCGCGCAGCGCCACCGTGTCGGGGTCGCGCTGCGCCGGGTCGGCCACCCGGTTGTGCCAGAGCACGTTGTCGAAGGCCACGATGCCGCCGACCCGGAGCAGGCGCAGCGCCTCGGCGAAGTAGTCGGCGTACTCCTGCTTGGCCGCGTCGGCGAAGACGAGGTCGTAGCCGCCGTCGGAGAGCCGCGGCAGCACGTCGAGCGCCCGGCCGGCGATCAGCCGGACCCTGCCGCCCGAGAAGCCCGCCTCCGCGAACGTCTGGCGGGCCAGCCGCTGGTGCTCGGGTTCGACGTCGACGCTCGTGAGCGTGCCGTCGGGGCGCATGCCGCGCAGCAGCCAGAGCCCCGAGACGCCGCATCCGGTGCCGACCTCGACGACCGACTTGGCGTTGATGGCGGTGGCGAGAAAGCAGAGCGCAGCCCCGACACCAGGAAGGACGGGCACGGCGCCCATCTCCAGCCCGCGCTGCCGCGCCGCGTGCAGAATCTCATCTTCGTGATGGAACTGCTCCGCATAGGCCAGAGTGGCCTCCAACGGACTGGTCATCGGCCTCCTCCCCCCACTTTCGTGCGATTGGTCACCGATCGCAGCCTAGGGGAGTCACGCCGGGACGGGAACTCAGGAGGGCCCTGAGGCGTTGCAGGTTTAAACGGGCTTTGCCGGTCTGGACGGCAGCCAGTGCGCATGAAGGGACAAAACCAGGCACTATGGCGGTAGCGGTGGTCCCAGAGAGAGGAGTTCTGGTGGACGAAAGTGACCACCAGGCCGATACTCCAATGTCCGATATGTCCGGCATGGCGCCTGAACCCGAGTGGACTCCCCCTACGTGGGAGGAAGTGGTGCAGACCCACTCCGCACGGGTATATCGGCTTGCCTACCGCCTCACCGGCAACATCCACGACGCTGAAGACCTGACCCAGGAGGTCTTCGTCCGGGTCTTCCGGTCTCTGTCCAGCTACACGCCCGGCACGTTCGAGGGCTGGCTGCACCGCATCACCACCAACCTCTTCCTCGACATGGCGCGGCGCAAGCAGCGCATCAGGTTCGAGGGCCTCGCCGACGACGCGGCCGAGCGGCTGCGCGGCCGCGAGCCGTCGCCCGCCCAGGCCCTGCACGACGCACACCTGGAGCCGGACATCCAGGCCGCCCTCGACGCGCTCGCCCCCGACTTCCGGGCCGCGATCGTGCTCTGCGACATCGAGGGGCTCTCGTACGAGGAGATCGCGGCCACGCTCGGCGTCAAGCTGGGAACGGTCAGAAGCCGGATTCACCGTGGCCGGGCACAGTTGCGCGAGGCACTCGACCATCGAGCACCCCGTAGTTCCCAACTCCCCCCGACCGTTACCCGTGGGGAGGAAGTCTGATATGGCTCACCTTGGAGAACGCGCTTCCGCGTTCGTCGACGGCGAACTCGGCCACGCGGAGCGGGAACGGGCCCTGGCCCACCTCACGTTCTGCGGCGACTGCAGGCGGGAGGTGGAGTCCGTACGGGCGCTGAAGTCCCGCCTGCGCGCCCTGGACACGCCTTCCCTGCCCGCCGACCTCACCATGTCGCTGCTGCACATGGCCGAACCCGGCGGACCCCTGCCGCCCAGGGAGCGGCCTTTCCCTACGCGTACGTTCGGAGGGGTGCCCATACCCGGGCCGCACAGCATCGCCCCTTTGGACAACCGGCCCCGAAGGAACGCCACCGGTGGCGCCTTCGCGGGCCCTGGCCGTGGAAGTAGGCGCGGCACGTACGTGGCCGTCGGCGTGGTGTCGGCGGCCGTGGCGCTCGGCACGTTCTTCGCCGTCTCCGGCACCGGTCAGGAGAATCCGGCCCCGCCGGTCGAACTTGTGAAGCGGGTCCATCCGACGCCTACGGGCGCGCCTTCCACCGCCGCTCCTTAAAGAGCCGTCCCTGCTGCGATACTCGGGGTTGGCGTAGTCGTCGGCCTGGGGGGCATACGATCTGAGATCGGGATTTGTCAGGAGATTCGGGCCGAAGACTGCTTTACAGCACCCGTATGGTCATCAGGTCACGATTGCGGTGTCCTGAGCAAGGAGTGGTGAGAGTAGATGACCGACGAGACGCGCCGCGAAGGACGCACGTCGGGAAACCCTGAGCCACCGGGGCGGCCGGACTTCCTGCCCGCCGGCGACCAGCCCTCCGGGCGGCCGCTCTCACCCGGATGGGACGACACCGACCCCGGCTTCCACGACGCCCCCTCCCGCCAGGGCGACACCCGCGCCTACGACCACCCCGCCCCGCCCCCCGCCTTCGGCCACGCCGACAGTCCCCGCTCCGGCGGAGGAGAGTTCCACGACCCCAGCGGTGAAGGCCCGGACTTCCACAGCCCCGGCGGTGAGAGCCCGCGTTACGGTGCGGGCCCCGACTTCCACAGCCCGGGCGGTGAGCCGCGTTTCGGCGACCAGGAAGGCCCGCAGGGTTCCGGCTCGTACTCGACGAGCGAGTGGCCGTTCTTCGGCGGCGAGCACCGCGCAGGCTCCTTCACCAACCCCAGCGGCGAGGGCCCGTACGGCGGGAGCATCCCGCCCCCGCCGCCCAGCGCCCTGCCGATGGGCCCGCACTGGGCGCCGCCGCCCGGCGCCGCGAAGCCGCCCAGGCGGGGCCCCAGCACGTCGATGCTGCTCGTCGTCGCCCTGGTCATCGCCCTGGTCGCCTCCGGCCTCGGCAGCGTCGGCACCTACCTGCTCACCCGGCAGGACAGCGGCACCGACCCCTCGTACAGCCTCGGCCCCGTGCCCACCGGCAACATCGACCGCGCCCCCGAATCCGTCGCCGGCGTGGCGGCCCGGGTGCTGCCCAGCGTGGTCTCGCTGGAGGTCGGCAACGGCCGGAACACCGAGGGCGCCTCCGGCTCCGGGTTCCTGATCAAGAACGGGTACGTGGTGACGAACAACCACGTGGTCGCCGTGGCCGCCAAGGGCGGTCAGATCCGGGTCATCTTCAACAACCGCAAGACCACGACGGCCCGCATCGTCGGCCGCGACCCCGGCTCCGACCTGGCGGTGCTCAAGCCGGAGGAGACGTTCGGCACGCCCGAGGCGACGCTCGGCAACTCCGACCAGGTGGTGGTGGGCGACCCGGTGATCGCGATCGGCTCGCCGCTGGGCCTGACCGGCACGGTCACCACCGGCATCGTCAGCTCGCTCAACCGTCCCGTCATCGCCGGCGACGAGAGCGGGCAGAGCAACGAGGAGCCCGCCTACATCAGCGCCATCCAGACCGACGCCGCGATCAACCCCGGCAACTCGGGCGGCCCGCTGGTCAACGGCCGCGGCGAGGTCGTCGGCGTGAACTCGGCGATCGCCACCCTCAGCCGGTCGCTCACCAGTCAGAGCGGCAGCATCGGCCTGGGCTTCGCCATCCCGGTCAACCAGACGCGCCGCGTCGCCGAAGAGCTGATCACCACCGGCAAGGCCAAGCGTCCCAAGATCGGCATCGTGCTCGACACCCAGTATCGCGGTGAGGGCGTCCGCATCACCACCGAGCGCCAGGGCGGCCGCCCGCCGATCGACGAGGGCGGGCCCGCGGAGAAGGCCGGGCTCAAGCCCGGCGACATCATCCTGGAGGTCGACGGCCTGCGCCTGCAGGACGGCAACGAGCTCATCGCCCTGATCCGCAGCAAGGCCCCGGGCGCGAAGATCAGCATCAAGTACGAGAGGGACAACGAGGAGCACACGGCCACGCTCACCGTGAGCGCCGACGCCCCGACGCCGACGCCGTCCTGATCCCCGTGGCCCGCCCGTAGAGATCAGCGGGGATCTTGTCGGAGATCCCGCGACCGGGTTACCCGGTGGAGCCCGTAGTCTGTGGGATAGCCGGGGTTGTCCCCGGGGCGGTTGACTGCTTGGAGCTGACGGTGTTCGGACTTGGCTGGCTGGAAGTCGGTGCGCTGATCATTATCGCGCTGCTGGTCTTCGGCCCGGATAAGCTGCCTCAGGCGGCCGCCCAGGCCGGGAAGACTCTGCGCAGCCTGCGTCGCATGGCCAACAACGCGCGTGAGGACCTCCGGGCCGGGCTCGGCCCCGAGTTCTCCAACTTCGATCCCGCCGACCTCAACCCGCGCAACTTCGTCCGCAAGCACCTGCTGGAGGACGACGAGGACGACTGGAAGGCGCAGCCGGCCGCCGAGCCGGAGCCTGTCGCCGTCCCGGCGGGCGGCGAGCTGGGCGTGGGCGAGATCCCCCCGTTCGACGACGAGGCGACCTGACCCACGCCCTGAAGGTCAGCCCCGGTTGGGGGTGAGCCCGAGCTGCATGCCCTTGAGGCTGGCCGAGCGCTTGCTCAGCTTCTCCGCGATCGAGCTGAGCTCGGCCGCGGCGGGGGAGTCGGGGTCGGTGAGGACGAGCGGCTTGCCCTCGTCGCCGCCCTCGCGCAGCCGCAGGTCGATCGGGACCTGGCCGAGCAGCGGCACCCGCGCGCCGAGGATGCGGGTCAGCGCGTCGGCCACGGTCTGGCCGCCGCCCTCGCCGAAGACGGTGACGCGCTCGTCGCAGTGGGGGCAGGGCAGCCAGGACATGTTCTCGATGACGCCGGCGATCTGCTGGTGGGTCTGCGCCGCGATGGAGCCGGCCCGCTCGGCCACCTCGGCGGCGGCCATCTGCGGGGTGGTGACGACCAGGATCTCGGCGCCCGGCAGCCGCTGGGCCACGGAGATGGCGATGTCGCCGGTGCCGGGCGGCAGGTCGAGCAGGAGGACGTCCAGGTCGCCCCAGTAGACGTCGGAGAGGAACTGGTGGAGCGCCCGGTCGAGCATCGGCCCGCGCCACACCACGGGGGTGTTGCCCTCGGGCTTGAACATGCCGACGGAGATGACCTTGATGTCGTGGGCCACCGGCGGCATGATCATGTCTTCGACCTTGGTGGGCCGTTCGGCGGCGCCCAGCATGCGGGGGACGCTGTGGCCGTAGATGTCGGCGTCGACGATGCCGACCTTCATCCCGCTCGCCGACATGGCGGCGGCGAGGTTGACCGTCACCGAGGACTTGCCGACGCCGCCCTTGCCGCTGGCCACCGCGAAGACGCGGGTCAGCGAGCCGGGCTTGTTGAACGGGATCTCCTTCTCCGGGCCCCGGTCGCCGCGGAGCTTGGTCTGCAGCTCCTTGCGTTGCTCCTGGCTCATCACGTCGAGCTCCAGCTCGACCGAGCGGACGCCGTCGACCTTGGCGACGGCGTTGACGACGTCCCGACGGATGGTGTCCTTCATCGGGCAGCCGGCCACTGTGAGATAGACGCCGACCCGCACCGTGCCGTCCGCGGCGATGTCGACGCCCTTGACCATGCCGAGGTCGGTGATGGGGCGCCGGATCTCGGGGTCGATGACGGTGGCGAGGGCGGCCGTTACCTGTTCCTGGGTTGGTGCCATCGAAGTCTCGGCACGCCCGGGTGAGGGGGTGCCGTCCCTCCTTTGCCGGTATGTGGGTGACAGGCGCGGAAACGCCTGCTGAGGATGCCCCTCCATGGTATGAACCCGGGAACCCGGCCCGTTAATCCGCCGGTTCCCGGGCAGCGTTCCAAGGTTACTGCGTGCCCCGCTCCGGGCCGCGAGGGGGACGTCAGCGCGCCTCCCTGAGCTCCTCGCCCAGCCGCTGCAGTTCCGAGCGCAGGTAGTCGCGGGTCGTCACCTCGCCGAGCGCCATCCGCAGCCCCGCGATCTCGCGCGTCAGGTACTCGACGTCGGCGCGGTTGCGCTCGGCCGCCTGCCGGTCCTGCTCGTACTGGACGCGGTCGCGGTCGTCCTGCCGGTTCTGCGCGAGCAGGATCAGCGGCGCCGCGTAGGAGGCCTGCAGCGACAGCATGAGCGTGAGGAAGATGAACGGGTACGGGTCGAACCGCAGCCAGTCCGGGGCCGCGACGTTCCAGCTCACCCAGACCGTCACGAACACGGTCATGTAGACCAGGAACCGGGCGGTGCCGAGGAAGCGGGCGATGCGCTCCGACATCTGCCCGAAGGCCTCGGGATCGTAGTGCGGGCGCAGCGTGCGGCGCAGTTCGCGGGGCTGGTCAAGGCGGTCGGTGGTCACGTCAGAGCCTCTCGCGCCAGTCTTCAGGGAGCATGTGGTCGAGGACGTCGTCGACGGTCACCGCGCCGACGAGCCGCTGGTGCTCGTCGACGACCGGCACCGCGACGAGGTTGTAGACGGCCAGGTAGGCGGCGACCTCGGGGAGCGGCAGATCCGGGCTGATCGCGTCGACCGACGGGTCGATCACGGCGCCCAGCAGCGTGGACGGCGGGTCGCGGAGCAGCCGCTGGAAGTGCGCCATGCCGAGGTAGCGGCCGGTCGGGGTCTCGTTGGGCGGCCGGGTGACGAACACCTGGGCCGCCACCGAGGGGGTCAGCTCCTGCTGCCTGATGTGCGCGAGCGCCTCGGCGACCGTGCTGCTCGGCGGCAGGATGACGGGGTCGGAGGTCATCAGGCCGCCGGCGGTGTCCTGCGGATAGGTGAGCAGCCGCCGCACCGGCGCGGCCTCCTCGGGCTCCATCAGCGCGAGCAGCGCGGCCGCCTGATCCGGGGGCAGGTCGTGGAGCAGGTCGGCGGCGTCGTCCGGGCCCATCGCCTCCAGCACGTCGGCGGCCCGCTCCGGCGCCAGCGTGCCGAGAATGCCGACCTGGTCTCCGGCCGGGAGCTCCTCCAGCACGTCGGCCAGCCGGTTGTCGTCGAGCGCGTGCGCGACCTCGTCGCGGCGCTTACGGGAGAGCGCGTGCATGGCGTTGGCCAGGTCGGCGGCGCGCAGCGACTCGAACGAGGCGATCAGCCCGGCGGCGCCCTGGTCCTCCTGGAGGATGTCGAACCCGGACACCTCGCCCCACTCGACCACCCGGGTGTCACGCCGCCGCCTGCCCCGGTAGACCGCGACCTGGGTGACCTGCCACTCGGCGGGCTTGGTCTCGGCGATGGCCACGTCGTAGACGGTCATCTCCTCGCCGTCGACCGTCACGGTCAGGTCGAACATCTCGGCGATCACCAGCGTCTCGGTGGGCCGCTGCTCGAACCGGCGGACGTTGAGCTTGCCCGTGAAGATCACCGCGCCCGCCTCGATGCCCCGTACGCGGGTGATGGGCAGGAACACGCGGCGGCGCGGGCGGACCTCGACCACCATGCCGTGCACGCGCGGCGGGCGGGCGCCGCGCAGCCCGACCACCACGTCCCTGATGCGGCCGATCTGGTCTCCCGCCGGGTCGAAGACCGGCGTGCCGGCCAGACGGGCGACGAAGATCTGCACGTCAATCAGGCTAACAGCGCCAAGACGTTGCGCCGCGGACCCCGCACGTGTCAGTATCCAACCGGCATAACGGTAATTACTTCGACGGGGGTTCGCGTGCGGTACGCGGGACTCGCGATGGCGTTCGCGTCCTCGCTCTGCTTCGCCTTCTCCGGGCCCATGGCCAAGTACCTCAACGAGGCCGGCGTCGCGCCGCTGGAGGCCGTCTGGGTGCGGATGGCGGGCGCCGGGCTGCTGCTGCTCGGCGTGCTGGCCGTGGTGAAGCCCGCCGCGCTGCGCATCGCCCGATCACGGCTGCCGTTCTTCGCGGTGTACGCCGTCGTCGCGGTCGCGGGCGTGCAGTCGCTGTACTTCGCGGCCATCACCCGGCTGCCGGTGGGGATCGCCCTGCTGCTGGAGTTCATGGCGCCGGTGATGGTGGTGGCTTATGTACGTATCGTACGCAAGATCAGGCTGGCCAGGGCGGCCTACATCGGCGCGGTGGCGGCGGTCGCCGGGCTGGCCATCGTGGTCGAGGCCTGGGAGGGCATCCGGCTGGACACGATCGGGCTGATGCTGGGGCTGCTGGCGGGCGCGTGCTGCGCCGGATATTTCCTGATGAGCGATAGCTTCGGGGACGACGTCGACCCGCTCGGCCTGATCGCCTGGGGCATGACCGGCGCCGCGGTCGTGCTCGCCCCGATCTCCCAGCCGTGGAACATCGACTGGGCCGCCTTCACCCTGACCGTCACCCCCGAGGGCGGCGCCACGCTGCCGGTGCTGGGCGCGTTCCTGTGCATGGTGGTCGTCGCCACCGTCGCCGCCTACATCCTCGGCGTGAACGCGGTGCGCAGGCTCTCGGCAGCCGTGGGCGCCACCGTCGCCTCGCTGGAGGTCATCGCCGGCGCGGTCGTCGCCTGGCTGCTGCTCGGCCAGGCGCTCGGCCCGTACCAGATCCTCGGCGGGGTCATCGTGCTGTCCGGCGCGCTCCTCGCGCAGACCGCCACACTCGGCCGTCAGGCGGCGGCGCCGCCCGAACCCGCGCCCGCGGGCCTGAGCCGCACCACCGTCGAATCCTGAGCCCAGCGGGCCGGCAGGGTCTCGCTGTCGCGGGCGTTGAGCCGCTCCTTGGCCAGCACCGCCACCACCTCGGGCTCGGCCGCCTGATCGACCACCGAGACGGCGGCCTCGAACTCCACCAGCCGCGCCCCGTTGTCCTTGCTGCGCAGCGTCACCCGTACGGTGTCGCGCCCGGCGAGACCCGGCAGCTCCTGCTCCTCGCCGCCGGTCACCACGTAGATCGCGCCGTCGTGCCACGCGTGCCAGGCGAGCCGCGGCCGGTCCAGGTCGAGCCAGAGGATGCCGGACTTCTTGGCGCCCTCCTGGATTACCAGGGTGTTGTCGGTCACCTCATGAATGTAACGCGGCGGGGTGGCGTTACGGTGTGCCTCATGTTGCGTTCACGTAGATCCGTCCTGGCCGTGCCCGGCAGCAACCCCAGGTTCCTGGAGAAGGCCCGCGGCCTGCCCGTCGACGAGGCGTTCCTGGACCTGGAGGACGCGGTCGCGCCGCTCGCCAAGGAGGAGGCGCGGCGCAACGTGGTGGCCGCGCTCCGCGAGGGCGGCTGGGAGGGCAAGACCGTCGCGGTCCGGGTCAACGACCTGGCGACGCAGTGGGCGTACAAGGACGTCATCGAGGTCGTCGAGGGCGCCGGCGACCGGCTCGACTGCCTCATCCTGCCCAAGGTGCAGGACCCGACCGAGGTCATCTGGCTCGACACCCTGCTCAGCCAGATCGAGAAGGCGATGGGCTACGAACCCGGCCGCATCGGCATCGAGGCGCAGATCGAGAACGCCCGCGGCCTGGTCAACGCCGACGCCATCGCCGGATCCTCCCCGCGGCTGGAGACGCTGATCTTCGGCCCGGCCGACTTCATGGCCTCGATCAACATGCGCACCCTCGTCGTGGGCGAGCAGCCGCCCGGCTACGAGGAAGGCGACGCCTACCACTACATCCTCATGCGCCTGCTCATGGCCGCCCGCACCCACGACCTCCAGGTCATCGACGGCCCCTACCTCCAGATCAAGGACGTCGACGGGTTCCGCAGGGTCGCCCGCCGCTCGGCCGCGCTCGGCTACGACGGCAAGTGGGTGCTCCACCCGCTGCAGGTCGACGCCGCCAACGAGGTGTTCGCGCCGTCGCAGGAGGACTACGACCGCGCCGAGCTCATCCTGGAGGCGTACGAGTACTACACGACGGTCGAGAAGCGCGGCGCGGCCATGCTCGGCGACGAGATGATCGACGAGGCGTCCCGGAAGATGGCGCTCGTCGTGGCC
This sequence comes from Nonomuraea sp. NPDC049649, assembly GCF_040675175.1. Lineage (NCBI taxonomy): Bacteria > Bacillati > Actinomycetota > Actinomycetes > Streptosporangiales > Streptosporangiaceae > Nonomuraea > Nonomuraea sp. NPDC049649. The sequence continues at coordinate 71,184 of NZ_JBFAOH010000017.1, read as the reverse complement.
GCCAAGGGCCGGGCCGCCGGGCTGAAGCGCACCACGAGCTTCAGCCCGGAGAGTTAGACCCTCACCCCGACGGCCGTGAAGAACCAGAACGACGAGGTCAGCCAGAGCCCCACGAGCGCGGTGAACACCAGCCCGCCGATCACCGGCAGCGTCCAGCCGGGGGCGTTCTCCTTCCGCAGGGCCAGCATCTTCGTGGTGAACACCCCGTAGAAGAAGCAGCCGAGCAGCGAGTGGACCATCACCCGAGGCACGTCGTACTGCAGGCCGAGCGCGTACAGGCAGTGGAAGGCGACCGGGACGGTGAGCAGGAACGCCAGCCGTCCCGACCACCGGTGCACCCCGTCCGGGATGGTCACGCCGAGCCTGCCCCACATCGACAGGGCCGAGACGACCTGCACCACGCCCAGCGCCGCCGCGCCCGTGGTCAGCCAGACCTTCATCGGCAGCGCGGCCGAGAAGCCCGCGACGCCGACGGCGAACCCGGTCGGGGTGTGCGCGCGCCCGTACACGCCGAGCACGACCATGACGACGCCGCCCGCCAGCAGCGGCACCAGCAGGGAGACGGAAGCGCGCGTGGGCTGACGGTGGATGGCGGTCATCACATCTCCTCGATGAAGCCGTCGACGTCCTCGGGGGTGACGGTGGCGCCGTTCACCGAGACGGGGCCGGTGGGGTCGTCGCCGTCGAGCCGCGGGACGTCCACCGGCTCGCCGTCCTGGGAGGCGGCGCCGACCTGCGTGTAGCCGCCCTGCGGGTTCCGCACCACGATCCAGCCCGCGCGGATCTCGGCGCCCCTGACCACGGCGCTCGCCCGGTACAGGCCCGACGGCTTCTTCACCGTGCCGGCCACGAAGGTCCACTTCTTGCCGCCGACCGAGACCTGGCCGTCCGTCTCGCCGACGCCCAGCGTGGCCTTGACCGTGTCCTTGACCGGGGCCTTCCCGGCGCTCTTCAGCGTCAGCCGCTCGCCGGCCGCGTTCCCCTTGAACCAGACCTCGGTCCTGCCGTCGCAGAAGTAGCCGACGGCCTTGCCGTCACGGATGGAGATCGCGATCAGGCCGCCGTTGCCCTGCACCCGGCCCGCGTAGTCCGCCTTCTCCGGCACGACGGGGGCCGGATCCTCGAAGGTCGGGGTCTCGCTGGGCGAGGGCTCCGCGGCCGCCGTCTCCTCGCCGATTTCCGGTGTTCGCGTCGCCTGCGTAGCCTCGTCGGCGGTGGCGGCGGTCTGTTCCGCCGCCGGAGCTGCGACGATGCTGGCGACACCCAGCCCCGCCGCGAGCACCGCGCCCGCCGCCAGGGTGATGATCGGTCCCAGCCTTGACATGGCTTGCTCCCAGAGTCGACCTGCGTACGCTCCTGAGCATCCGCCGAAAAGGCCGGGCCGTCTGTGAACTAATGCGCATCGGATGGACAGAATATGGAGATGCAGGATAATCCGGAGCCCTCGCCCGGCCCGTACGGCCCGCCTGGCCCGCACGGTCCGCAGGGCCCGTACGGCCCGCAGGGCCCGCAAGGCCCGCCTGGCCCGTACGGTCCGCAGCCGGGGCCGCCCGCGTACTACCCGTACCCGCCGCCGCCCGCGCCGTCCTGGTACGTGCCCGTGCCGCAGGACGCCCGCTACGACCAGCTCGCCAGGACCCCGGTCAACCAGGTGTGGCGGCAGATCGTGGGCACCCTGGTCATCGCCGCCGGGTTCTTCGTCGTCGGCGCGGTCGTGGTGGTGGCCGGGACCTTCGTCGGGATGCTCCTGCGCGTGCCGCCGCCCACGCGGCCCGAGCAGATCTCCGGCGACCCCGTCTTCGGGATGAGCCTGCTGCTGCTGTCGATCGTGGCCGTGCTGCCGGTGGTGTTCGGCACGGTCGCGGCGGTGCAGAGGCGGCGGCCGGGGACGCTGTCGTCCGTGGCCGGGCGGCTGCGCTGGTCGTGGCTGCTGATGTGCGCGGGCCTGGGCCTGCTGTCGCTGGTGCTGGCCCAGATCGCCCAAGTGGTCCTGCTGGTCGTGACGGGGGAGCAGACCGACGACTTCCTCGGGTGGATCGGGTGGGAGCGGTTCCTGCCGGCGCTCGTCGTGATACTGCTGCTGGTGCCCTTCCAGGCGGCGGCCGAGGAGTACATGTTCCGCGGGTGGCTGCTGCAGGCGTTCGGGGCTCACCTGCGGAACCCGTGGTGGGGGATTCTGCTCGGCTCGGTGCTCTTCGCGTCGCTCCACGGGTACTCGTGGGCGGGGCTGCTCGACGTGTTCGTCTTCGGCGTGGCGATGGGGTTCCTGGCGGTGCGGACCGGCGGGCTGGAGGCGCCCATCGCGCTGCACGTGATGAACAACATGGTGGCGTTCGGGATCAGCGCGGCGGCGGGGCGGCTGGACGAGGCCCTGGATCAGGCGTCGGTGCCGATCCCGTGGCAGTCGCTGGTGGGGACGGCTGTGCAGCTCGGGCTGTTCGTCCTGCTGGTGCTTTACCTCGCCAGAAAGCGGTCAATCAGCACTACTTCCGGATAAATCGCCCTTGGGGTGCCAGGAATCTCACTAGAGAGGTCTCGCCATTCCGGCCGCGGCGTGCTGGTCTGGATGGTGTAGCGCTTCGGACGTACGTATGAGGAGTGATCGCCTCAGACCCGTGGGTAGGAGTCCTGACCGATGAGCCGACCGCTTCCGGCCCGTCCCGCTCGACCCCGTACGACTAGGAGGTACGGCGCGTGGCCTCCGGCACCAGTGACCAGCAGCCGCCGGACGAACCCCGACCCGGTGACGCCGCAGCCCCCGCCCCTCCTACCCCAGGAGCCCCGGACCCCGGCGCGACAGAACCCCGCATCCGGCACCACCCCCCAGGCCCCACCGACGACAGAGCCCGCGGCTTACCGCTGACCTCCCCCTGGGGAATGCCCCCCTTCGCCGCCCCCACCCCCGAGGAGGAACCCGAGGAACCACGCCGAGGCCGCCGCCCCTACAGCTCCCCGACCACCGAACCCAGACGCCGCCGCACCGTCGACCGCCCCGACAAACTCGTCGCCAGCGGCCCTCCACGCCCCGTCCCACCCCCCGTGTCAGGAGCCCCTTCCCCGCCCGGCGAGGGGGCGGGGAAGGCTCCGACACCGGCCACCGACGAGGCGGGCTCCCGGGGTGTTCCCGGCGATGTGCTGAGCCCTGCCGGAGGCGAGGTGGGCTCCGGGGGCCGGGAGGGTGCTCAGGGCGATGTGTTGAGTCCTGCCGGAGGCGAGGCGGGCTCTCCGGCTCGGGGTGATGATCACGACGAGGGCGAGGTGGGCTCTGCCGGAGGCGTGGTGGGCTCCCGGGCTCAGGACGATGTTCGTGGCGCGACGGGTGAGGGCGCTTCGGAGGGTGTCCGGGGGCGCAGAGACCCTCGTACGGCTCCGTACGGGATCGCGCATCGGCCGCCACAACCGGGTGGCTCATCCGAGACCTCCACCCCGAGGCGGGGCGAGGTTTTCCGAGACGAGGGCGCAGGGGAACCCCTGCCTGGACAAGGCGCAGGGAAACTCCCGTCTGGAGAGGACGCAGGCGGACCCCTGCCTGGAGAGGGCGCAGGGGAACCCCCGCTTGGAGAGCGCGCTGGGGAACCCTCGCATGGAGAGCCCGGCGACGAGCGGGAGACGCCGCTGGAGGCCGATGAAGGTGCGGCGGAGGAGCCGGTGCGGCGGGTGGGCAGGCCGCCGGGAGGGCGGCCGACGCGTCCCGATCGGCTCGTCGCCTCAGGCCCCGCCCGGCCCGCAGGCAGCGGCAGGCATGTGAGAGGCCCCGCGCCGGCGGCGTTGCGGCGGGTGACCCCGGTGCGGGGAGGACGCGGCAGGGTGGCGCCGATGGCCGTGGCGGTGGCGATAGCGCTGCTGGTGACGGCAGGGGTGGTGGTGTGGCAGTGGCGCGCCGCCGACGAGTCCCGGCTCAGCCTGGCCACGGGCACGGGCCGTTCCGGCGACGGCCTGTTCACGGTTCCGGCCGCCGCCCAGGGCACCGACCAGAAGCTCAACGACCTGGCCGCGGTAGGCCGCGCCGTGGTGGCGGTCGGCAGCGACACGACCAGCCCGACGCCGAGACCCCTGTTCCTCTACTCCGCCGACGGCGAGACGTGGCAGCTCGGCCGCGTCACCGGCGCCAGCCCGCCCATCGTGCGCAGGGTGACCGGCGGCGACGGCCGCTGGCTGGCCGCGGGCGGCGACGGGATGCGCGAGCGGGCCCTGTGGACCAGCACGGACGGCCTGAACTGGCAGGCGACCGGCGGCGGCGAGGCGTTCCGGGACGGCGACCAGATCCATGACATCGCCCGGACCGGCTCCGGTTTCGTCGCGGTGGGCGCGGCGACGCTGCGCGACGGCGGCACCGGCCCGGCCGCCTGGCACTCCCCGGACGGCCGGTCCTGGGAGCGGGCCGACACCCGCGGCCTGGCGGCGGGCGAGATCCGGGCGGTGGCGACCAGGGGCGACACGGTGGTGGCGATGGCCAGGCCCGCCCAGGGCGAGGGCTCGCGGGTCATCAGGTCGGCCGACGGCGGCCGCACCTGGCAGGCGACCGGCTTCCACCTCCCGGGCGCGATGCCCAAGCCGGGTTCGCTGGCGGTGGCGTCGAAGCGGTTCGTGCTGGCGGCGACCCGGCAGCGGGCGATCACGGGCGACGTGCGCGTCTACTGCTCGCCGACCGGCGCCGAGTGGTCGCAGTGCGGCACGATCGACGGCCTGCCCGCGGCCAGCCCCGGCGTGGAACTGCTCGTCTCGTACGAGGACGGCGTGGCGGCGGTCAGCCAGGCCGGGATCGGCTCGTACGCGGTGCTGACCAGCGCGGACGGGCGTTCGTGGCGCGAATGGGCGGGCATCGGCGACCTGCGGGGGGCGACGCTGCGCGGCTTCGGGATCGCCGGCTCCGGCACCCTGTACGCGGGCGGCGACCGCGCGGTCTCCGACGTGGAGAACGAGCCGGTGCTGATGACGGTGCCCCGCCGCGGCGAACCTTCTTTCGTACGGCTCGACAAGGTCGAGGGCCTGACCAGGATGGCGCGTGAGACCAGCGGGCTGGCCGCCCACGACGGCCGGTACGTGGCCGTCGGCTCGGCCGGGGGCGAGGCCGGGATCTGGACCACCCAGGACTGGAAGGACTGGACGTCCATCGGCCTCGGCGGCCCGCGACGGCAGCAGCTGAACGACGTGGCGTTCGGCCGCCGCGGCTGGCTGGCCGTGGGCGGCACCCAGGCCGGTCTCCAGGTGACCGAGCCGCTGCTGGTCAGCTCCGGCGACGGGCGCACCTGGAAGAAGGTGCCGATCTCCGGCGACCTGGCCCGGCCGGGCGATCACCCGTACCTGGACGTGCGGGCGGTCGCGGCGGGCCCCGGCGGGTACCTGCTGGCGGGCGAGGACCGGGGCCCGGCGGGCACGGCGGCGGCGGTCTGGTTCACCCCGGACCTGCGCGCGTACACCCGCTCGGAGCGGCTGCCGCAGGGCGGCTCGGGCGTGCGGCTGCACGACGTGGCCGCCACCCCGGACGGGTACGTGGCGGTCGGCGGCGCGGGCGCGGGCTCGAACGAGAGCGGCGTCGTCTGGGTGTCGCCGGACGGGCTGAACTGGACGGCCCGGGAGCGGCTGTCACCGCCGGACGCGTCCTCGGCGGGGCTGCGCCGGGTGGTGACGTACCAGGACAAGCTCGTCGTCATCGGGACCGCACAGGACGACTCCGGCGCGTCCCGGGCCTTCTCGGCGGTCTCCGAGGACGACGGCGTGACCTGGGAGACGTCGTGGCTGCCCGCCGAACGGGCGGCGGGCGTGCACGACCTGGCGGCGGCCAGGCAGGGCCTCGTCGCGGTCGGCTGGCACGGCGACCAGGGAGAGGGCGACAGCGCCGCCTGGACCTCCCACGACGGCCTGTCCTGGAGCCGCCTGGACCTGAAACAGGACCGCCTCGCCGGGCCGGGCGCGCAGTGGCTCGCGGCGGTGACGGTCTCGGGCGAGGAGGTGGTGGCCCTGGGCCGCTCCACGACCTACCGCGACGACCACCTCATCCTCTGGACCTCCACCCTCACCGCGGGCCGCTGAACGTCACTCCGGCAGGACCCGCCAGGATCGCAGGATGTCCAGCAAGCCCGGGGTGAGGGGCAGCCGGGAGAGGTCCTCCGGGGTGCACCAGCGGGCGTCCGCGGCGTCGTCGCCCGGCGTCAGCGTGCCGCCGGTGACGGTGGCGAGGTAGTCGCGCACCACGTACGTGTCGCCGCCGGGAGCGGGCAGATCCACCGTGCCCGCGAGGGGACCCACGGCCACCTCCAGCCCCGTCTCCTCCCGTACCTCGCGCCGGACCGCCGCCGCGTCGGACTCGCCGGGCTCCACCCGGCCACCCGGCAGCGACCAGAGCCCCGCGGACGGCGGGTGCCCGCGCTGGACGAGCAGAAGGCGGCGCGCGCCGTCCAGAACGATCGCGCCGACACAATTTACGCGCACATGGCCAAGATTACGACGGGATAACGGGCTGCGGCCTTGACGGGGCGGTGCCCGACGAAGCACCTTGGGTAACTGTGAGAGCGGCTCCAACGTGCCCACGGTGCTTCGACCCGCTGCACGCGCCGAGCGTGTGGTCGAGTTCCTGGCGCTGCGGCGTCCACGGCGACGTGCTGCCGTACCAGCCGCCCCGGCCGCCGTCGGAGTCCGCCGCGGCGGCGATGCGCAAGAACTCGCTGGTGCCCGTCTGGCTGCCCTGGCCGTTGCCGTCAGGGTGGCTGGTGACGGGGTTCGGGGAGGTGGGCGACGAGCGCAAGGGCGTACGGGCGAGCCTGGTCGCGTTGTCGGGCCCGTCTTTCACGCAGGGGCCCGCCGACATCGTCATCATCGCCGAGGAGCCGGGCGTGGGGCTCGGGGCCGCGTACGCGGGGCTGGACGGGGCCGACCCCGGCGAGGGGTTCGACGCCGGGCCGCCGAACGCCAAGATCGAGGTGATGGGTCATCCCGCGCCGCTGTGGTGCGTGAACGGCGCCGCCGACCGGGCCGTCTACGCCGGCGAGGCGCTGGGCAACTGGCTGTGGACCATCGCCTGGCCCGCCGAGGCCGGCTGTCTGCTCGTCCTGTCCGAGCTGAGCCTGATCGACCTGCGCGACCACGACCTCGACATCCCCTTCGGCGCCTTCTCCCCGCGGCTCCAGCACTGATTCAACGGCTTCAACACTGACGCAACGGGATTCGCTCAGGGGTGCGGACGGGCTAGAGTTCGGAGGCGTGACAGCGCGTATCGAGCGAGTGGTGACCGAGGGCCTCGTCGACATCGACGGCACCGAGCACAAGGTCGAGAACAACACCTGGATCATCGGGGATGACGAGGAGGCCATCGTCATCGACCCGGCCAGGGACGCCGAAAAGATCCTGGAGCAGGTGGGCGAGCGCGAGGTGCTCGCGGTCATCTGCACCCACGGCCTGCCCGACCACGTCGGCGCCGCGATCGAGGTGGCGGCCCGCGACGAGGCGGTCATCGCACTCCACCCGAAGGACAAGCCGCTCTGGCGGGAGACCTGGTCCGAGACCTGGCCCGACATCGACATGGAGGACGACGGCATCTTCCAGGTCGCCGACGTCCAGCTCGACGTCATGGAGACGCCCGGCATCACCGACGGCGGGGTCTCGCTCTACTGCGAGGGCCTCGGCGTGGTCTTCTCCGGCAAGACGTTGCAGGCCGACGGCCCCGGCAAGCTCGGCGGCGAGTACCCCCGCCTGGCCGACCAGCTCACCGCGATCGGCGGGCGGCTGTTCACGCTGCCCGCCGAGACGCGGGTGCTGCCCAGCCACGGCGACGAGGTGACGGTCGGCGACCTGGAGCCGCACTTCGACGACTGGATCGGCGGCTCCCTGACCAGGGCCGAGACCGAGTCCGAGCCGGAGGCGACGGGTCCGCTCACCGACGGCACGAAGGCCGCCGGCATCAAGCTCGACCCGGGCGCCGTCTAGGTGTACGACCAGCTCCCGCTGGAAGGCATGCCGCGGCGGCTCTACTCGTGCACGCCGTCGCGGTTGAACGCCTGGCTCGACTGCCGGCGCCGCTACCGGTTCACCTATCTGGACCGGCCGCAGCCGCCCAAGGGCCCGCCCTGGGCCCACAACAGCGTGGGGGCGAGCGCCCACAACGCGCTGGCGGCGTGGTGGCGGGAGCCGTACGACCGACGCACGCCGCTGACGGCGGCCGTCTTGGTCACCAAGGGCTGGATCACCGAGGGGTTCAGGGACGAGGCCCAGTCGGCGCAGTGGCTGGGCCGCACCCGCGACGTGGTGTCGGGGTACGCGGCCACGCTGGACCCGTCCGACGAGCCGGTCGGCGTCGAGCGGACCGTGGCCACCCGGACCTCGGTCATCGCGGTGTCGGGCCGCATCGACCGGCTCGACCGGCGCGGCGACGAACTGGTGGTGGTCGACTACAAGACCGGGCGGCGACCGCTCACCCAGGACGACGCCCGTTCCTCGCTCGCGCTGGCCGTCTACGCCATCGCCGCGTCCCGGGTGATGCGCACCCCGGCCCGCGTCGTCGAGCTGCACCACCTGCCGACCGGCGAGATCGTGCAGTGGCGTCACACGGACGAGTCGCTCGGCCGTCATCTGCGGCGCGCCGAGGAGATCGCCCTGGAGGCGTCGGAGGCCGACGAGCGCTACCGGGCGGTGATGGGCGGCGGCTCCGCCCGACGCACCCGGCCGGGCGACAGCGCGGCAGGGCCGCCGCGGGTGCCCGCGGAACTGGACGAGGTGTTCGCGCCGAGCCCCGGCCCGCTGTGCGGCTGGTGCGACTTCCGCCGCCACTGCCCGGAGGGTCAGGTGGCGGCCCCCGAACGCCGCCCCTGGGACGGCCTGGGGGAGTGAGCCAGCCGGTCGTGACGCTCTCGACAGGGGAGTGAATCGGCCGATCGTGACGCTCTCGACAGGGGAGTGAGTCAGCCGGTCGTCGTGGCGTCGAGAGGGTGTCTCTCGGCCGTGCTCCAGAACCTGACGAGCGCCGCCGCCGTGGTCTCGGGCGCCTCCACCGCGGGCGAGTGGGCCGCCCCGGGCACCACCAGGCAGTCGGCGCCGAGGGCCGCCGCCATCTCCTGCTGCGTCTCGGCCGGCCAGCCGTCGTCGTGCTCCCCGTACAGGACGAACGTGGGCACCCCGACCTGGCGGAGCTCGTCCGTACGGTCCGGCGCGGAGACCACCTCGCGCGCCATCTGCGCGAGGCCGGCCGGTGAGGTGGCGAGCAGCCGCTGCCGGAGGAACGTCAGGATGTCGTCGGGCACCCGCGCGGCGAGCGCTTCCGGTTCGAAACCGGCGTGCCAGACGTGTTCGAGGCCCGACTCGGGGACCGTGCGCGCCAGCCAGCGGGCGTGCTCGGCGCGCTTGCCGGTGATGCCGGCCGGGCCGGAGCCCATCAGCGTGAACGTGGCGAACTTGGTGCGCCCGTCGATGGCCGCCTCGCGCGCCACCAGCCCGCCGAAGGAGTGGCCGACCAGGTGGACCGGCTCGCCGTCGCCGATCCGCTGGGCGAGCGCGTCGACGTCGGCGCCGAGCGCCTCGCAGGTGTAGGCGGCCGGGTCGTCGGGGCCGGGCGTCTCGTACTGGCCGCGCAGGTCGACGGCGACCACGCGGCGGCCCGACAGGGCCAGCGTCTCCAGGACCGCGATGAAGTCTTCCTTGCTGCCCGTCAGGCCCGGGACCAGGATCGCGGGCCAGCGTTCGACCACGCCCGACGCCGGCACCGCGTCGAGGGCCGCGAACGTGCCCCGCGTGGTGTCGATCTTGCATGGGGTGACGCCAGAGGGCAGGTGCAGGAATCGCGGCGTACTCACGTGGGGCAACAATACCCAGCGCCGGCTGCCTCGACACCGGTGAACCCGGTACGCCGGTGCCCGCATGCGAAAGGCGCGCACCTCAAGGTGCGCGCCTTCCCCGATGAGTCCGTCAGCCGCGGCGGCGGCTGCCGTTCCCGCGCCCGCCACTGGGGCGGCGCTGCTTGCGCTCGGTGGCCGCCGACGGCGCGATGTCGTCGTCGTCCGTCGCCAGCTCGGGCGACTTGAAGATCACCGTGAACGGGTTCGGCGGGATGATCCGCTCCGGCTCCCGGCGCGGCGGGGCCTGGTAGCCGGGCTCGTCGTGGTCGTCCGCGTGCTCGTACGGATCCGCGTCGTGCGGCTCCTCACGCGTGGCGGGAACGTCCGCGACCGGCTCCGCCCGGACGGCGGGCCGCCGGGTGCGGGGCTCGGCCGCCGCCGCCAGCTCCTCGGCGCTGATGATCGCGGGCGTCTCCTCCTGCTTGCTGGAGCGGCCGTTCACGGGCTCCACCTCCGGCGTGTCGACGGCTGCGGGGGTCTCTTCCGCAGGCTGGCCGCCGCGGGTGCGGCGGCGCTGGCGCGGTGTGCGCGGGGGGCGCTCCCGCTCCTCACGCTCGTCGCGGCGCCGGCCGCGCGCGCGGGGCCGGCCCGTCTCGCCGAGGTCCTCGATGCGCTCCGCCGACAGGCCCGCCCGGGAGCGGCTGGCGTGCGGCAGCACACCCTTGGTGCCCTCGGGGATGCCGAGCTCGGTGTAGACGTGCGGCGAGGTGGAGTAGGTCTCCTCGGGCTCAGGGAAGTCGAGGCCGAGCTCCGAGTTGATCATCTTCCAGCGGGTCAGCTCCTCCCACTCCACGAACGTGACCGCTATGCCCGTGCGCCCGGCCCGGCCGGTGCGGCCGATGCGGTGCACGTAGGTCTTGTCGTCGGTGGGGCAGTCGTAGTTGACCACGTGGGTGACGTCGTCGATGTCGATGCCGCGGGCCGCCACGTCGGTGGCGACCAGCACGTCGATCTTGCCGTTGCGGAACGCCCGCAGCGCCTGCTCGCGCTGGCCCTGACCGAGGTCGCCGTGGACGGCCGCCACCGCGAACCCGCGGGTGTCGAGCTGCTCGGCGACCATGTCGCAGGCCCGCTTGGTCTCGCAGAAGACCATCGTGAGCCCGCGGCCCTCGGCCTGCAGCAGCCGGGCCAGGATCTCGATCTTGTCCATCCGGTGGGTGCGCCACACGATCTGGCGCACCTGCGGGGTGGTCTCGGCCTCGGAGCTCTCGATCTCGGCGCGCACGTGCGTGGGCCGGTTGAGGTACTTGCGGGAGAGCGAGACGATCTCGCCCGGCATGGTGGCCGAGAACAGCATCGTCTGGCGCTCGGCCGGGATCAGCTTGAAGATCCGCTCGATGTCGGGCAGGAAGCCCAGGTCGAGCATCCGGTCGGCCTCGTCCAGCACCAGGGTGCGGACCTGGCTGAGGTCGAGATGCTTCTGCTTGACCAGGTCGAGCAGCCGGCCGGGGGTGCCGACGATGACGTCGACGCCCGCCTTGAGCGCCTCGATCTGGGGTTCGTACGCGCGCCCGCCGTAGACGGTGAGCACCCGCGAGCCGAGCTTGCCGGCGGCGGTGACGAGATCTTCGCTCACCTGGATGGCGAGCTCGCGGGTCGGCACGACGACCAGCCCGCGGGGCTTCTTGCGGTTCTTGCGCGGCTTGCCGATGCTCTGCAGCATCGCGATGCCGAACGCGTAGGTCTTGCCGGTGCCCGTACGGGCCTGGCCGATCAGGTCCTGGCCGCTCAGCGCTAGCGGGAGCGCCATCTCCTGAATCGGGAACGGTGTGGTGATGCCCTCGGTCTCGAGGGCATCCGCGATTTCTGGTGTGACTCCGAGGTCTCGGAAAGTCGTCAGCGTGGCCTGCCTCAGTCTCAAATGAAGGCGGGCCTGCCGGGACCTACGGGCGGAAAACCGAGCCCGTACCTGGGTCCTCGCGGTAGAGCCAGCCCTCTCGCGTCAACACGACCGCGCACCCGGGGATCGGGGGATTCGGGGACAGACCCCCGAATTTACACAGTGCGGTCGCACTTTCTCAGAGCAGTGTACTCGATACCACAACGCTGACCAGGCTTACGGATGTTCCCGGACATTGCCGCTAGTGGGCTGCGTTCCATGGTCGAGTCCGCTGGGGTGGTCAACGCTGACCGGGCTTGCGGATGTTCCCGGACATCGCCGGAAGTACGCTGCGTTCCATGAACGAGTCTCCTGGAGTCGTCGACCTGCTCGGCGTCCTGGCCTACGCCGAGCTGAGCGCTTTCACGAGGATGACCGAGGACGCCGCCAGGCTGGCGCCCACGCTCGCCGACCGGACCGCGCTGTGCGAGCTGGCCGTCGCCGAGTATCAGCACTTCCGGCTGCTGTACGACCGGATCCGGGAGCTGGACGCCGACCCTGAGAGCGCGATGCAGCCGTTCGCCGGGGCGCTGGACGCCTGGCACACCCAGACCACCCCGTCCGACTGGATGCAGGCCCTGGTGAAGGCCTATGTGGGGGTCGGGATAGCGCTCGACTTCTATCGTGAGGCGGCCCGCCGGCTGGATCCGGCGATCGTCGAGCTGGTCGACGAGGTGCTGGCGGACGAGGGCCGCGCGGAGTTCGCGGTCGAGCGCGTACGGGCCGGCCTGGAGGAGGATCCGACGGCGGGCGGACGGCTGGCGCTGTGGGCCAGGAGGCTCGTCGGCGAGGCGCTGAGCCAGGGGCAGCGGGTGGCGGCGGAGCGCCCCGAGCTGGCGATGATGCTGGTGGAGTCGGGCGCGAACGACCAGGCGGAGATCTCCCGGCTGTTCGCCCGGCTGACGGAGCAGCACGGCAAGCGGATGGCGGCGCTGGGCATCTGAGCGCGACGCCCGGAGCCGCACCGGGAACGTGCGGCTCCGGGACTGGGAGACGGCGTTAGAGCGTGCCGCCGAAGCCCACCGGGCGCGCCTCGTCCTCGCCGATCTCGATGAAGCCCAGCGACGCCACCGGCACCACCACCCGCCTGCCCTTCACATCGGTGATGGCGAACACGCCACGATCGGCGGCAAGGGCCTTCCTGATCTCCTCCTCGACCTGGTCGGCCGACAGGTCGGTCTCGACGACGAGCTCACGGTGCACCGAACGCACGCCGATTTTGATTTCCATCGTGCTCCCTTTCAACGGGGCGGAACCTCCCCATCGTCGTCGTTCGGGGCGAAAGAAACGCCGCCGATCGCGCCCAGCGAACGGGTTAAGCCGTACGCGGAAAACCGCTGATGCCGCGCCAGGCGAGCCGCGCCATCAGCTGCTCGGCCGCGTCCTTGGGGATGGAGCCGTGCTTGGTGACCCAGTAGCGGGCGCTCACCTCCGCCATGCCGACCAGCCCGACCCCGAGCAGGTGGGCCTCGTCGCTGGTGCAGCCGGTGTCTTCCTGGATCACCGCGCTGACCATCTCGGCGCACTCGTTGAGCGAGCGCTCCACCCGCTGCCGCACCGGCGCCACGTTGCGCAGGTCGGACTCGAAGACCAGCCGGAACGCCTCACCCTGGGTGGAGACGAAGTCGTAGAACGCGCTGAAGGTCGCCTGCACCCGCAGCTTGTTCTCGGTCGTGGACGCGAGCGCCTCCCTGCACCGGTTGACCATGTCGTCGATGTGCAGGTCGAGCAGCGCGAGGTAGAGCTCCAGCTTGCCGGGGAAGTGCTGGTAGAGCACCGGCTTGCTGACTCCGGCGCGTTCGGCGATCTCGTCCATGGCGGCCGCGTGATAGCCGTTCTCCACGAACACTTCCTGCGCCGCGCTCAGCAGCTGCCTGCGGCGGGCGAGTCGGGGCAGCCGGGTGCCCCGGGGCTTGGCGTCCGGGGTAGCGGTCACGCGGGTCTCCATCGGTTTCGTGCCGGTCCTGGCGTCATCCTACGTGTGAGGGCGCCGCCGGCTCAGCGATAGTCGTCGTCGTCGAACTCGACGACGCGGTCCTGGTCCATCGCGTCGGCCGGGTTGGCCTCCAGAGGGAGCTCGCGGCGCAGCCGGTCCTCCGCCTCGTCGATGAGGCGGCGCTGGTCGGCGGCGTCGGCCGCGGGCGCCTCCACCGGCAGCTCCTCTTCCTCGGTGGCGAAGTTGTCGTCGTCCCCGCGAACGTCCATCTCCGACATCTCGGTCCCCCTCTTCTCGTGGACTGAACCAGACTACGCCCGGCTGAAGAGATCGCCGTGCTCGTTCACTCTCGCCAGCACCTCGGACGAGGTGAACACCAGGTCATCCGGGGCCTCGCAGCCCTCGACCTCCTCCCACAGCAGGGGGGTGGAGACCGTCGGGCGCGCCCGGGCCCGTAGTGAGTATGGTGCCACCGTCGTCTTGGCGGGGTTGTTCTGGCTCCAGTCGATGAAGACCTTGCCGGTGCGCAGCTTCTTCGTCATCACGCTGACCACCTGATCGGGGTGCTCCTTGGCGAGGAGCTGGGCCAGCCTTCTGGCGTACGCCGACGGCTCCTCCCGGCAGTCCCACGCCGCGTACAGCTGCATGCCCTTGCTCCCGCTGGTCTTCGGCCTGGCCGTCAGGCCCTCGGCGGCCAGCACCTCGCGCAGCATCAGGGCGACCGCGCAGCACTCCACGATCGTCGCGGGCGGCCCGGGGTCCAGGTCGAACACCAGTGTGTCCGGCGGCAGCGCCCGCCCCTCATCGTCGACCCGCCACTGCGGCACGTGCAGCTCCAGGGCGGCCAGGTTCGCGTAGTAGACCAGCGTCGGCAGGTCCTCGACGACGGCGAAGTCGATGGTCTCGCGGTCCTTGGTGCTGCCGGGCACGGGCAGCCGCGCGCGGCGCACCCAGCCGGGGGTGTGCTCGGGGGCGTTCTTCTCGAAGAACGACATGCCGTCCACGCCGTCGGGGAAGCGCTTGACCGTCAGCGGGCGGCCGGCCAGGTGCGGCAGCAGCACGGGGGCGATCCGGGTGTAGTAGTCGATGACCTCGGCCTTGGTGAAGCCGTACTCGGGGTAGAGCACCTTGTCCAGGTTGCTCAGCGTCAGCTCCCGGCCGTCCACCCGCACCGGGACCTTGCTCATCGGGACGTCACCTCCGGGGGCATCGCGTCTGTACGCCACCTCCCCGGCGGAATCGGGTCTAACCCCCCGCAGGTAGTACCCCTGGATATGGCATTGGTTGCACCATGACGGGTATGTGCAATTTGGTCCAGCCGCCCGCTATTCGGTGAGGAGTGCCCATGCGCAGCATCTGGAAGGGTGCGATCTCCTTCGGGCTGGTCACCATCCCGGTGAAGCTCTACTCGGCCACCGAGCAGAAGGACGTGAGCTTCCACCAGGTGCACCGCGAGGACGGCGGCCGCATCCGCTACAAGCGGGTGTGCACCCTCGACGGCCAGGAGGTCCCCTACTCCGACATCGCCAAGGGCTACGAGCTGGCCACCGGCGAGATGGTCGTGCTCACCGACGAGGACTTCGAGGGGCTCCCGCTGAGCACCTCGCGCCGGATCGACGTGCTGCAGTTCACGCCCGCCGAGCAGATCGACCCGATCTACTTCGCCAAGTCCTACTACCTGGAGCCCGACGCGCAGGGCGCCAAGCCGTACGTGCTGCTCCGCGACGCGCTGGAGAGCTCCGGGCAGGTGGCGGTGGTCAAGGTGGCGCTGCGCCAGCGCGAGTCGCTGGCGACGCTGCGGGTGCGCGACGGGGTGTTCGTGCTGGAGACGATGCTCTGGCCGGACGAGATCCGCAAGCCGGACTTCGACTTCCTGGACGAGGACATCGACGTGCGGGCGCAGGAGCTCAAGATGGCCGAGTCGCTGATCTCCACGATGGAGGCCGACTTCGACCCCACCGAGCACCACGACACCTACCGTGAGGCGCTGCAGCGGGTCATCGAGGCGAAGGTGGCGGGCAAGGAGGTCATCGCGCCTCCGGAGGCCGAGGAGGAGGGCGGCCCGGCCGTCGACCTGATGGCCGCGCTCCGGGCCAGCGTCGAGGCCGCCAAGCGCGAGCGGGAAGGCGCCGGCGCCAAGCCGAAGCGGGCCGCCTCGGGCAAGTCGAAGGCCAAGGACGAGAAGGACGAGAAGGCCCCCGCCAAGCGGAAGACCCGCAAGTCCGCCTGACACCCGTACGAGTGGAACGCGCCCTGGCGAGCCGGGGCGCTTTCGTCATGCCCAGCGGTCCTCAAATAGGACATTTCGGGCAATTTGTGGGCGTTTAGTCCATAAATATGTAATGCGAGCAATAGCACTGCTAATGCATCGCAAAATGGGGAGATGGCTGTTTGCTCACCCACAGTGACGGGAATGTCACTTACCGGATGACTTCTCAGTAATCATCCGAGACCTTTCTCGAATACTGGGAAAGGTCGAGTACGGGGCAATCGATCCTTTAGGGGGAAAACGCAATGCCCAAGCTCAAGAGTGTTATCGCGGGCCTTGCCCTCAGCACCGCCGTCACCGGTGGTGTTGTGGTCGCGGGCGCGACCATGACCGCCACCAGCGCCAACGCCGCCACTCAGATCAGCGCGGGCACGTCGGTCCTGACCGGCGGACACTGTGGCAAGCGCTGCAAGCGCAAGCGCAAGCAGATCAGGGTCATCGTCGAGAACTTCAACTTCAACCGGAACCCGCGGTTCAAGCACCGCCGGGACCACCACGACCACGACCACCACCGCTTCAACCACCGCTTCTGGGACAACGGCGACTGGGACAACGGTGACTGGGAAGACTGACGCGAACGGTCTCGCCGATCGTCGCGTGGCGCCGCCGGCTACGGTCGGCTGGTGATCACCGTCGTTGACGGTGCAGGAATGAGTGCTCGTATTCATTGACGGTCGTCCGGCATCCCTTTCCAGGGGGTACGGTTTCTCGGTCAGGTGAACTCCGGGCTTTCAGGCGGGTCGCGTCCTGTGGCGCGGCCCGTCCTGGGAATTCATTTCTCCTCGTCCCTACGGCAACTTTGAGGGCTCCGCCGGCACTACGCCGGCGGGGCCCTCACTGTGTTGTCTCACAGCCCTTGTTGTCTCACAGCCCCGTTGTCTCACAGACCCGTCTCACAGTCGCCTCTAGAAGGCGGCCAGGGCGACACTGCGATTCAGCGGAAACGGTCACGGCCGCACACAGCCGGTCGGCCTTGCTCATGTGCAGCGTAGCCCGCGGCGGTCTTTCCGTCCTTGAGCCCGGCGTTCGCGCGTCGAGCGCCAGGAGCTTCCGGGGCCGGGGAGTGAATCGGGGGCGTCCCGTACCGCGGTCTTCCGCTTAAGCAGCGCGGGCACTGCATGATATGCGCCTATCTCCAGACATGGCGAAGGCCCCGCCGGCGCCATTGCCGGCGGAGCCCTCGAAGCTGCCTCAGAGATGAGGAGAAGTCAATGAATGAGGACGGGCCGCGCCATTCGGCGCGACCCGCCCGAGAGCCCGGAGTTCACCTGGACCGAAGAACCGTATCCCCTGGAAAGGCGCGGACCGTCAATGAAATCGAGCACTCATCTCATCAGCACGCGGCTGCTCAGCGGTGCCGCCTGTGGTGCTTGAAGTTGTGGTTGAAGTGGTCGTGGTCGTGGTTGCGGTGCAGGCGCTTGCGCTCGTGGTTGTCGTTGAAGTTGAAGTTGCGCACCACGACGCAGACCTTCTTCTTCCGCTTGCCGTGGTTGTGGCCGCACTTGTGGCCGTGGCCGTTGTGGTGGTGGCCGAAGAAGCCGAAGAAGCCCGGGCCCCAGCCGTTGAAGCCGTTGAAGCCGTCCCAGTCGCCGTCCCAGTCGTTCGCGACGACCGGCGCGGCGGTCGGCATGGCGGCGGCGGCGGTCGCACCGCCGGCGGCGAGCGCGGCGGCCATGGCGGTACCGGCAGCGAGGCCCGCGATAACACTCTTGAGCTTGGGCATTGCGTTTTCCCCCTAAAGGATCGATTGCCCCGTTCTCGACGATTCCGGATGGCTGCTGATGAGCTGTCCGGTGAGTCATCCAGTGGATGTCATTTCCGAGCTTGCGCTCTATAAAACGGCAATCG
Organism: Nonomuraea sp. NPDC049649; assembly: GCF_040675175.1. NCBI lineage: Bacteria > Bacillati > Actinomycetota > Actinomycetes > Streptosporangiales > Streptosporangiaceae > Nonomuraea > Nonomuraea sp. NPDC049649. The sequence continues at coordinate 53,428 of NZ_JBFAOH010000017.1, read as the reverse complement.
CCCTATTTTGCTAGGCAATAACAGTCTTATTGCTCGGCTTGTAGATCTATCGCTCGAAATGGAGCGATATGTCCGATTTGAGCGTAAGTAGAGTACGGTCGAGAAGCCTTATCGGGCCTCTCTGTCGTGCTCTCTCGTACGGAGCCCGCGTGGAAAAGAGGCGGCCCGTCACGTGCGCTGCTCCGAAAAAGCAGAAACGCGCGAATATATGCGAGCACTGCCTTTCTTGCTGCATTCGCGCGGAAACAGCGGAACCCGGCGAGTGGCCTTTCCCGGCCCGGAGTCGGACAGTCACGTTGAGTACTGCACCAGTGACGCTGGGTATCGCTGACGTCATGGTTTCCGGCGTTGGCCGCGATAAACGGCGTCCGGCGGCTTTTGTCCTGCTCTCGGCGTGTCCAGAGATCGTTTAGACCGCAGTGTCCCCCATGGTGGAGAAGGCAGCGTTTGGGCGTCATGTCGCGCGCTACCTATCGTGTGAAAGCGGACAAAGCTCACCGGGAAGGAGGAGGCTCATGTCGGCGGAGCCGGTCCCGCACTGGCCAGGACGCATGATCGGCCCGGTCCACGTACGGTCGACGCCCCCCGGCCCCGCAGAGCAGGCGGTGTTCGTGCACGGCCTGGCCGGCTCGGCGACCAACTGGACCGACCTCATGGACGAGCTCAAGGACACCGTCACCGGCCACGCCGTCGACCTGCCGGGAGCCGGGTGCTCGCCGCCCGCGCCCGACGGCGACTACAGCGTCCGCGCGCACGCCCGGGCCGTGATCGGCCTCCTGGAGCACACCGGCCCGGCCCACCTGTTCGGCAACTCGCTCGGCGGCGCGGTCTCCGTGCGGGTCGCGGCCACCCGCCCCGACCTGGTGCGCACGCTCACGCTCATCTCGCCCGCGCTGCCCGACCTCTATCCCCGGTACGGGCCGGTACGGGTAGCGGCGGCCGCCACGCCCTGGGTGGGGGAGTGGCTGGCCGACCGGTTCAAGCTGCTCCCCGCCGAGCAGCGGGTCAACGCCACGTTCGCGATGGTCTGGGCGAACGCCGAGGCCATCCACCCGGTACGGCTGAGCGAGGCGGTCGAGGAGCTGCGCCGCCGCGACGACCTGCCGCACACGGTCGCCGCCCTGCTCGGCTCGGCCCGCGGCATCGTGGCCGAGTACCTGCGCCGCGGCCCGGACTCGCTGTGGCGGCTGGCGGCCCGGGTCGAGGCCCCCACGCTGATCATCCACGGCCGGCACGACCGGCTGGTCAGGCCGGCCATGGCCGCCCGGGCAGCGCGCGCGTTCCGGCAGGTCAAGCTGGTTCTGCTGCCGGGATGCGGGCACGTGGCGATGATGGAGCAGCCCCGTCTGGTCGCCATGGAAACACGCCGTCTCATCGAGGAATCGCGATTGGGGAATGCCCCACTGCCCGGCTAGGTTTCATAGGGAGATAAGACCCCTGAAACGGGAGCGTAGAAAGTGTCGTTGCCACCGCTGGTCGAGCCGGCTGACGAGCTGACCGTTGACGAAGTGCGCCGCTACTCGCGCCATCTGATCATCCCCGACGTGGGGATGGATGGGCAGAAGCGGCTGAAGAACGCCCGAGTGCTCTGTGTGGGCGCCGGGGGCCTCGGTTCGCCCGCGCTGCTCTACCTCGCGGCGGCGGGCGTCGGCACGCTCGGCATCATCGACTTCGACGTCGTCGACGATTCCAACCTGCAGCGCCAGGTCATCCACGGCCACTCCGACGTCGGCCGCCCCAAGGCCGAGAGCGCCGCCGACAAGGTGCGCGAGATCAACCCGCTGGTCAATGTGGTGGTCCACAACACCACGCTGACCACCGAGAACGTCAAGGAGATCTTCTCCCAGTACGACCTCATCCTCGACGGCACCGACAACTTCGCCACCCGCTACATGGTGAACGACGCCGCGGTGCTGCTGGGCAAGCCGTACGTGTGGGGCTCGATCTACCGCTTCGACGGCCAGGCCAGCGTGTTCTGGGCCGAGCAGGGCCCGTGCTACCGCTGCCTCTACCCGGAGCCCCCGCCCCCCGGCATGGTTCCCTCCTGCGCCGAGGGCGGCGTGCTCGGCGTGCTCTGCGCGTCGGTCGGCTCCATCCAGGTCAACGAGGCCATCAAGCTCATCACCGGCATCGGCGACCCGCTGGTCGGCCGGCTGATGATCTACGACGCCCTGGAGATGAAGTACCGCGACGTCAAGGTCCGCAAGGACCCCGAGTGCGTCCTGTGCGGCAAGAACCCCACGGTCACCGAGCTGCTGGAGGACTACGAGGCGTTCTGCGGCGTGCTCTCCGAGGAGGCCACCGAGGCGGTCACCGGCTCCACCATCACCGCCCGTGAGCTCAAGGAGATGCAGGACAAGGGCGAGGACATCTTCCTCGTCGACGTCCGCGAGCCGAACGAGTACGAGATCGTCAGCATCCCCGGCGCCACGCTGATCCCCAAGGGCGAGTTCCTCAACGGCTCCGCCCTGGAGAAGCTGCCGCAGGACAAGCGCATCGTGCTCCACTGCAAGTCGGGCGGCCGCTCCGCGGAGGCCCTGGCGGTGGTCAAGAACGCCGGCTTCAACGACGCCGTGCACGTCGGCGGCGGCGTGCTGAGCTGGATCAAGACCGTCGACCCCAGCCTGCCCGAGTACTGAGCCGGGGGTCCGGTTTCGGGGGATGGCGGAGGGTCGCCCGCATTAAGGTCGATCCTGTGGACAACGCTCGCCTCTGGCCCATCCTCATGGTGGCCTCCGCGCTGACCTTGGTCTGTGCGGTGGCCGCCGGGGTCTCGGCGAGCTCGGCGGCCTCCGAGCTGACTCGCGGCCCCACCGGCGCGGAGCTCGAAGCCGCCGCCCATCGCGAGGTCGCCGAGCGCTGGCGCACCTGGGAGGCCGGCCGCGTCTTCCCCGCCACCCTGCCCTACTCGGCCGAGCAGGGCGGGCGCGAGCGGGCGCGCAGGCTGGGCATCTCGCCGCACACCGGCTGCGAGGGCGCGGTGGACGACGAGGCCGCCCCCGCGCTGGCCGCGTCCGGCTGCCGCGCGGTGCTGCGCGCCACGTACATCGACGCGCTGCGCGGCGTGCTCGTCACCATCGGCGTGGTCGCCCTGCCCGACGAGGACCGCGCCGTCCGGGCCAGGTCCGCGTTCCCCGCGGACGGCCGGCCGGTTCCCGGCCTGCGCCCGCTGGCCTTCGCCGGGACGGTGGCCGACCGGTTCACGCCCGAGGTGCGCCAGCAGGGTTCCGTACGACAGTCCGGTCCGTACCTCGTGCTGACCACGGCCGGTCAGGTGGACGGCCGGCCCGCGCACGCGGCCGAGCAGCGGCCCACGGTCTTCGCCTTCGCCGCCGAGATCTCCGAACGCGTCCTCGCCAGGCTGAGCGCCCCCCGGATGCCCGACTGCGCCGCCGAGGAGTGGCAGTGCTGACCCGGCAGAAGGGGCTGACCCGGCAGAGGGGGCTGACCCGGCAGAAGGGGCTGCGGCGGGCCGGGGCGCTCGCGATGGCGGGCGCGCTGCTGCTGGACGCCGCGCCGGCGCTCGCCGACGAGGTGCGCAACGGCCAGGAGGGCGTGATCAGGACGCTCGACCTGCCCGCCGCCTGGCGGATCACCCGGGGCGCGGGCGTCACCGTCGCCGTGCTGGACTCCGGCGTCGACCCGGACCACCCCGACCTCGCCGGCTCCGTCACCGTGGGCAAGGACTTCACCGAGGGCGCCAATCCGCCCGGGGTGCCGCCGCGCCGCCTGCACGGCACGTACATGGCCTCCCTGATCGCCGGTCACGGTCACGGCCCCGGCGGCGGGAAAGGCATCATCGGCGTGGCCCCCGAGGCCGAGGTGCTGTCTGTACGGGTGATCCTGGAGGACGAGGAGCCCGGGTTCCACACCTTCAATCTGGAGCACCGGTTCGAGGACGTGGTGGCCAGGGGCGTCCGCTACGCGGTCAAGCAGGGCGCCGACGTCATCAACCTGTCCATCTCGAAGGAGCTGGCCAGCAAGGAGGACCGGGCCGCGATCCGGTACGCCATCGACAAGGGCGTCGTGCTGGTCGCCGCGGCCGGGAACGAGGGGGCCCGGACTTCGGCGGGGGCGGCCCCGTACTCGTATCCGGCGGCGCTCCCCGGCGTGGTCGCGGTCGGCGCGACGGACGCCGGCCTGCGGCGGGCCTCCTTCTCGAACGGGAACGCCTCGGTGCTGGTGGCCGCGCCGGGCGTGGACATCATGGGCGCGGGGCCGGGCGGCGAGTACTGGGTGGGCCGGGGCACGTCGCAGGCGGCGGCCCTGGTCTCCGGAGTCGTCGCCCTGGTAAAAGCGGAATATCCGGAACTGTCGCCACCGCTGGTGGCCCGAGCCCTCGCCGCGGGCGCCGTCGACCGGCCGCCCGGCGGCTACGACACCGGCACCGGCTTCGGCGTCGTCAACGCAGCCCGGGCGCTGGCCGAGGCAGCCAAGCTGGCCGGGCACACCGAGACCGCCCCCGCCGGGCAGGCGCACGACCCCGGACAGCCGCTCGGCGGCGGAGCCGCGGGCCCGGTGCGGGTCGTCGACCGCGACGAGCGGCGCGTCGTGCTGCACACCGCGATCGCCGCGGCGTCGGCGGGCGGCGCGGTGTTCTCGCTGGCGGTCATCCTCACCCTGGTGAGGAGGGTGCGGCGCGCGCACAATGACCAAGACGCATGATCCGCCCTGTTAAGGGGACGAATGACACAGAAAAGCCGAGCTTGGGAACGAGGCGGTGGTGAAGGCACGTAGGTCCACCACAGGGCTGCCGCGCGCCGCGGGGGACGCCACGCCGGGACGGAGGAACCCGCTCGGCGCGCCCACCGGCCGCAGGACGCGCGTGCGCGACTGGTCGCAGAGCACCGCCCGCGACCGTGCCGCGGCCAGGCGGCGGGCGGAGACCGACGAGCTCCAGCAGGGCGTGCGCTACCGGCGCATGTTCGTGACGCTGGTGGGCATGATCGTCGCGCTCTCGGCCGTCGTCGTGCTGCTCGGCACCGTGGGCCTGTTCCAGGAGACCCGCTCCCGGCCGCTGACCCCCGAGGAGCAGAACCGCTACAAGCAGGAGGAGATCGCCCGGCGCTGGCAGGCCTGGCCCACCACCGGCATCTTCCCCGAGGAGCTGAAGTACCTCGGGCTCGACCGCGCCCAGCAGTACGCCAGGCGGGTCGGCATCGCCCCCGAGGCCGCCTGCCGCGAGGCCGTGGACGAGGCGGTCGGCGCGATCCTGGCCGAGCACGGGTGCGTGAGCATGCTGCGCGCCACCTACGTCGACCAGACCTCCACCTTCGTCTTCACCGTCGGCGTGGCCGTGCTGGAGAACGAGGAGGCCAGGTTCGCGGCCGGCGCCGAGCTCACCCAGGACGACCGGGTGGGCGTGCTGCCCGTCGCCTTTCCCGGCACCGTGACCGAGCGGTTCGGCACCGAGCAGCGCCAGCGCACCGGCTGGGTCGGCGCCGGGCCCTACATCGTCTTCACCACCGCCGGCTACGCCGACGGCCGCACCAGGGCCGCGATCCCGCCGGAGGAGGAGCTGCACAGCGAGCTCTGGCCCGCCGCCAGATCGATCGGCAACCAGATCGCCTACTTCCTGGCCGACCCGCCCAAGGTCCCGCCGTGCACCCAGGGGAACGTGTGCTAGCCGCCGTCCGCGCGCTGCTCGCCGCCGTCCTGGTGCTGCAGGTCCCGGCGCAGGCGCCCATCCGCGAGCAGCAGCAGTGGGTGATCGACGCGCTCAACCTCGAACAGGCCTGGCGGACCACCAAGGGCGCCGGCGTCACCGTGGCCGTCATCGACAGCGCGGTCGACCCGGACATCAGGGAGCTGCGCGGCCGGGTCACCGTCGGCCCCGACATGAGCTCGGCCGCGGTGAGCCGCGAGGTGCGGCCGGGCCGGCACGGCACCGCGATGGCCGCGCTCATCGCCGCCTCCGGCGACGGCGGCGGCTACGTCGGCGCCGCGCCCGAGGCCCGGGTGCTGTCGCTGCCGCTGGCGGTCTCGGAGGACCCCGACCGGGTGGACCCGCCGCTGGAGGAGGACCGGGCGATCGTCGAGAGCCCGCTCGCGCGCGCCCTGCGCTACGCGGTCAACCAGGGCGCGCAGGTCGTCAGCATGTCCATCGGCACGTACGGGGCGCACCGCTCCGAGCGTGAGGCCGTCTCGTACGCGCTCGGCAAGGGCGTGGTGCTGGTCGCGGCGGTCGGCAACGACGGGCAGACCAGATACGCGGAGGAGAACGGCACCTCCTACTGGAGCTTCCCCGCCGGCTACCCGGGCGTCATCGGCGTCGCCGCGGTCGACAAGCGGCGCCGGGTCGCCTCGTACAGCAGTGACAACCTGTCGGTGCTGGTCGCGGCGCCCGGCTCGCAGGTGCCGGTGGTCAGGCGCGGCGGCGGCTACGAGCTGTCGCAGGGCACCAGCTCGGCGGCGGCGCTCGTGTCGGGGGTGGCCGCGCTGGTCAAGGCGCGCCATCCTGACCTGCGGCCCGACCAGGTGGCCCAGGCCCTGGCGGTGGGCGCCAAGGGCAGGCCGGCCACCGGCTACGACGACGAGACCGGGTTCGGCGTGGTCGACGCGGCAGCCGCGCTGGAGGCCGCGGCCGGGCTGGCAGAGCAGCGGCGCAGCGTCCCCGTCCCCGACGACCAGCACTTCGGGCAGGGCGAGGACTCCCCGGCGCCGTCGGCTCCCGGGCCGGACCCGTTGCGGCTCTGGCTGTACGGGATCGGGGTTCTCGTGGCCCTTGTCATGTTCTGTGGCGGAATCGTGGTACTCAACCAACGCAGAGAGTGAAAGATCCGCTAGGGTCGCGCCTCATGGGATACGAACTGCGCGTGGTTCGTGAGTCGCCGATCGCTCTCGCGGACCTCGCGAAGGCGGCCGAGCGGGCAGGTTTCGAACTACGCGAGTCCGACGAAATCGTCGCCAGGCACGGCGACGGCGCCCACCCCGTGGGAGCGTGGCGCGGCGAGGTGGTCGGCGAGCCCGGCTCCGACTGGCAGGTGGCGCAGCTGGTGCGGCTGTCGGCCGCGCTCGGCGCCCGGCTGGTGGGCGAGGACGGCGAGGTCTACGCGCTGCGTGACGGCGTGGTCGAGGTGCTCGCCGACGGCGCGGCGACGGAGCTCGGCAAGTACGACGAGATGATCGGAGCGGGCCCGGCGGCGTGGACGGCCTGAACCCGTACGCCGAGCGGGTCCTCGACGTGGTCGACCGGATCCCGCCCGGCAAGGTCATGTCCTACGGCGACATCGCCGAGTATCTGGGCGAGGGCGGCCCTCGTCAGGTGGGCCGGGTGATGTCCACCTGGGGAGGCGGTGTGCCCTGGTGGCGCGTGGTGCACGCGGATGGCACGGGCGCTCCCGGACACGAGGTGACGTGCCTGTCCCGCTGGCGCGCGGAGGCCACTCCGCTGCGCGGAAAACGGGTCGACATGCGCCTGGCGCGGTGGAACGGACGTTCAGCCGATTCACAGGAAGACCCCTGACCTGCCTCTTCGCGAAGTATGCGAATTGGTCACATGTGACTCCTATTACCATGGGCAGAACATAACGGCGGCCTGAAAGGCGGTGCCTACCCGATGGCCAACGGCCTGACAGCCCAGAGCCCGGGCGGCGAAGTGGTCCCCGACCGTCTCAAGGCTGTCCAGGACCTCTGCGACCGCGGCGAACCGCTCGACGCGATCATGAACGCGGTCGGGCCCGGCGGGCGTGATGCGGCCTTCGACGCCCAAGCGCTCAGCGGGCCGCTGGGTGCGCGGATGGACCTGGCGGTCAAGCGCGGTCCTGCCACGCGGCGCGAGCTCCTCACCCTCGTGCGCCCCTATCTCGCGGGGGTGGACCCGAAGGTCAAGCGCGAGCTGCCGGTGGCACGGCGCCTCATATGCCACCTCATCGAGACCCGCCCGGACGAGGAACTCATCGAGGGCGACACCCTCGCTCAGGTCGTGGCCGCCGCGGCCGAGCCGTCCAAGCGCCTGCGCAAGGGCCTGCGCTGGTACGCCGACCTGCCCTTCAAGGACGAGCTGCCCGCCGGCCTCTACCGGCTGCGCAAGGCCGATTTGGTGCCCGTCACCCACATAAGCGACATCGTGTGGGAGGGCGGCAAGCTCCGTATCTCCGGCTACGCGTACCTGGCCGGCCTGTCCGTCCGCAGCCGCCGGTTCAACTGGGCGACCGTGGTGCTGCGCGGCCCCCGCTGGCTGCCGCCGGTCCGCCTGCGCACCCGGCGCGTGCTCGCCCCCGAGGCCACCCACGGCGCCCGCGAGGTCGGCTGCAACTACGACTGGTCCGGCTTCACCGCCGAGCTGAACCCCTGGGCGCTGCGCTGGCGCGGCGCGGCCAGGGGCGTGGTCTCCGCCGCCCGCAGGCGCCTGCGCCGCCGCCCCGCCGTCGCCGACACCACGACGTGGCGCGCCGAGATCGTGTTCTGGAGCCGCGGCGCCCGCGCCACCGGCCTGCTGCGCGGCTACGGCGTCGGACGCAGCGAGCGGCCCGCCGGGCGCAAGCTCCGGCCCGGCTGGTGGGTCCGGCCGGTGTGGACCTCCGACCGCGCGCTCCAGGTGGCGTTCCAGCCCAACCGGGCCGAGCTCATCGGCGTCCAGGTGGACGACGAGCACCTGGAACTGAAGATCAAGCTGCCCGGCCGGGTGGTCACCAAGGGCCACGCCCGGGTCGGCGGCCACCGCATCGCCGCCGACTTCACCCCGAAGGACCAGGCCACCGAGGTGACGGTCCGCCTCGCCGTCCCCGCGCTGCTGCAGGAGAAGGACGGCCGCCGCCTCTGGGTCGAGCCCAAGGGCGACCCGGCCGCCACCGTCATGCTCGGCGACCTGGGGGAGACCAGGTTCACCACCGGCGACCGCGAGATCACCGTGCTCGGCGACCGGCGCGACCGCGTCGTCATCTCCGCCCACCGCATACGGCCCATCATCACCTCGGCCGTCTGGGACGACAGCGCGCTGGTCCTGCGCGGCCGCTACCCCGACGCCGCCGGTCCCCGCTCCATCACGCTGCGCCACCGCTCCGGGCTGACCTATCAGCTGCCGATGACCCGTACCGGCGAGGAGTTCGAAGTACGGTTCGAGCCCGGCGCGATGGACCGCTTCGGCGAGCCCGTGCCGCTGGCCTCGGGCACCTGGAACATGTCCATGCGCCACCCGTCCGGCGAGATCCTGCCCGTCCGCATGGACCACGCCGCGCTGGAGGACCTGGACGAGACCCGGCGCACCGTCGGCGGCCACCGGTTCCGCTTCGTCTCCACCCGCTTCGACGTGCCGGTGGTGCTGTCGGAGGAGGACCTGCCCGCCGACGAGAAGGGCCTGGCCGGTACGCACGTGCTGCGCAAGGTCTTCTACCCGCAGCAGCGCACCGAGCCGCTGAACGACGCCACCGTCTACGTGGTCAACGAGGGCCGCCTGTACGCCGACAGCGTCCGGGCCATCTATGAGGAGCGGCTGCGCCGCGGCGACGACCGCGAGCACATCTGGGTCGTCAGGGACGGCGCGTTCACCCCGCCCGGCCCCGCCACGGTCGTCCGGGCGGGCAGCCGCGAGCACACGGCGGCGCTGGCCAGATCCCGCTACATCGTGACGAACTCGCTCCTGCCCGTCTGGTTCCGCTCCCGCGAGGGCCAGGTGGTGCTGCAGACCTGGCACGGCACCCCGATCAAGCACATCGGCAACGACCAGCCGCACATGAAGCGCGACCCGAAGCCGCCGGTCTGGCACCGGCAGGCCGCCGACGTGCGCGGCTGGGACGTGCTGCTGTCGCAGTCGCCGTGGGCCACGCCCGTGCTGCGCCAGGCCTTCGGCTACCAGGGCGAGGTGCTGGAGAGCGGGCTGCCCCGCAACGACGTGCTGACCTCGCCCGACCGCGAGGAACTGGCGGCCAAGGTGCGCAAGCGTCTCGGGCTGGCCGAGGGCAAGCGGGTCATCCTGTACGCGCCCACCTGGCGTGACTACGACCGCAAGAACGCGATGGTCAAGCTCGACCTGGCCAAGGCCAGGCAGGCGCTGGGCGCGGACCACGAGCTGCTGGTGCGCGCGCACCCGATGCAGGCCATGCCCGCCGTCCCCGACATCGCCCGCGACGTCACGACTTATCCGGATATCGCGGATCTGTTGCTGGTGACGGACGTCCTGGTCACCGACTACTCGTCGGTGATGGCCGACTTCGTGGTGACCGGCAGGCCGATCGTCCTGTACGGGTACGACCTGCCCAAGTTCACCACCAGGCGCGGCCTCTACCTGGACCTGCCCGAGATCGCGCCCGGCCCGATGCTGTCGACGTCGGCCGAGGTCATCGAGGCGCTGCGGTCCATCGACCAGGTGGCCTCGGCGCACGCCGACCGCTACGACGCCTTCCGCGCCACGTTCGCGCCCCGCGACGACGGCAAGGCCACCGCCCGCGTCGTCGACCACATCTTCTGACGCACGTTCTCCCGCCCGGAATGCCGGGCGGGAGAACGCGCATTTCCCCCGCTACCCTGGACGATCGCCCGGTAGACCGGTCAATCCGGCACGATCTACCCCTGTGATCTGGTGGAATCTAGGGTTGTGAGTGGTCACACTTGGCGGCTGGTGCGCCGTGGCGGCAGCGAGCCCGCTGAGCCCCCTGTGCTGGACGAACATCAGCGCGCCGTCGTCGGCCACCCCGGCGGCCCCCTGCTCGTCCTGGCCGGGCCCGGCACCGGCAAGACCACCACGATCGTGGAGAGCGTCGTCGACCGGATCGAACGCCGCGGCACCGACCCCGAGCGGGTGCTCATCCTCACCTTCGGCCGCAAGGCCGCCGGCGAACTCCGCCGCCGCGTCACCGCGCGCCTGCGCCGCACCACCCGCACCCCGGTCGCGATGACCTTCCACTCGTACGCCTATGCCCTGCTCCGCCGCGAGGCGGTGCTGTCCGGCGGGCCCCCGCCCCGCCTCCTCACCGGCCCCGAACAGCTCCTGGAAGTCCGGCGCCTCCTCCACGGCGAACTGGAGGACGGCGCCCTCGACTGGCCGGAGGACCTGCGCGAACCCCTCAAGACCCGCGGCTTCGCCGAGGAACTGCGCGACTTCCTGTCCCGCGCCGCCGAACGCGGCCTCGACGGCGCACGCATCCAGGAACTCGGCAGACAGCACGGCCGCCCCGACTGGGTGGCCGTGGGCCGCTTCGCCGACCGCTACGAAACCCGCTTCGACCTCGACCCCGAACCCACCCTCGACTACGCCGAACTCATCGCCGAAGCGGCCCGCCTCCTGTCCAACCCCGCCGTCCAGGCCCGGGAACGCGCCGCCCTCGACGCCGTCTTCGTCGACGAGTACCAAGACACCGACCCCGCCCAGGAATACCTCCTCCACCAGCTGGCCGGCGACGGCCGCGACCTCGTCGCAGTCGGCGACCCCGACCAGTCCATCTACGGCTTCCGCGGCGCCGACGTCCACAACATCCTCAAATTCCCGGAGCGCTTCCGCACCCTCGACGGCCACGACGCCCCCATCGTCGCCCTCCGCCTTTCTCGCCGCGCCGGCACCGACCTCCTCACCGCCTCCCGCCGCATCGCCTCCCGCCTCCCCGCCGCCCCCCTCCCCACCCCACCCCCAACCCCCAACCCCACCGCACCACAACCTCCCGCACCGGTGCTGCCCGCGTCGGAGTCCAGGGGAGTGGACGTCGCCGCGCCGGATCCCGCCGCACCGGAGCCAGCCGGGGCGGAGTCGAGGGCGCCGCACCCCGCCGCGTCGCAACCCGCCATGCCACAACCCACCGCGCCGGAGCCCGCCGTGAAGGCGGTGACCGGGGGTCGGGGGCATCGGGATCTCGTGGCTTCGCCGGACGCGCCGCCGGGTGAGGTGCGGGTGTTGCTGGCCGACAGCACGAGTCAGGAAGCCGCGGTGGTGGCCGATACGCTGCGGCGGGCCCATCTGGTCGAGGGGGTGCCGTGGCATCGGATGGCGGTGGTGGTGCGGTCGGCGAAGCGTCAGGTGCCGCTGCTGCGCCGGGCGCTGGTCAACGCGGGCGTGCCGACGATGATCGCGGGTGACGAGGTGCCGATCGCGCAGGAGCCCGGCGTCCGTCCGCTGCTGACGATGCTCAAGGTCGCCCTCGACCCGGCCGCGCTGGACGAGAACACGGCGGAGGAGCTGCTGACCGGCCCGCTGGGCGGCACCGACATGATCGGCGTCCGCCGTCTCCGCCGCGCCCTCAAGATCGCCGACAACGAGGTGGCCGCCGACCCGCCGGAGCTCCCGTACGTGCCGCGCTCGTCGGGCGAGCTGCTGGTCGCCGCCATCGAGGACCCCCGCGAGCTGGTACGGATCGAGCCGCACGTCGCCGCGCCCGCCGAGCGGGTCGCCAAGCTGCTGGCCACCGCCCGCACCGCTCTCGGCGAGGGGGCGAGCGCGGAGGAGGTGCTGTGGGCCGTCTGGCAGGCGTCCGGGCTGGCCACGAGGTGGGCCGACATGAGCCTGTCCGGCGGCACCAGGGGCGCTCAGGCCGACCGGGACCTCGACGCGGTGGTGGCGCTGTTCGACCAGGCGGCCCGGTTCGTGGACCGGATGCCGAAGGCCGGGCCGGAGGTGTTCCTGGACGATCTGGCGTCCCAGGAGATCCCCGGCGACACGCTGGCCGAGCGGGCTCCCGACGGTGACGCGGTGCGCGTGCTGACCGCCCACCGGGCGAAGGGCCTGGAGTGGGACGTGGTGGTGGTGACGGGCGTCCAGGAGGGCGTCTGGCCGGACCTGCGGCTGCGCGGCACCCTGCTCGGCGTGGAGGACCTGGTGGAGGTGGTCGAGGGCGGCCGTCCGAACGCCGCCTCGCTCGCCTCCAAGCTGCTCGCCGAGGAGCGCAGGCTGTTCTACGTGGCCGTCACCCGCGCCCGCCGCAGGCTCGTCGTCACGGCGGTCGGCGGCGAGGACACCGACGAGCGGCCGTCCCGGTTCCTGTCGGAGCTGATGCCGGGCGCGATCGAGGAGGCCGGCGCGGGCGACCGTGCCCGCTGGCTCAGCATGCCCGCGCTCGTGGCCGACCTGCGCAGCGCGGTCACCGACCCGACCCGGCCGGAGAGGATGCGCAAGGCCGCCGCCAGGCAGCTCGCCAGGCTGGCCGCCGCCGGGGTGCCGGGCGCCCACCCCAACGAGTGGTACGCGCTGACCCCCATCTCCGACGACCGGCCGCTGAGCTGGCCGGAAGGAGTCGTCACCATCTCCCCGTCGGCGGTGGAGAGCTTCACCAAGTGCGGCCTGCGCTGGCTGCTGGAGACGGCCGTCGGCGCCGCGGGCACCAGCACCGCCCAGGGCCTCGGCAACGTCATCCACGCGCTGGCCGTGCTCGCCGCCACCGGCGTGCCCGACGAGAACCAGCTCGGCAAGCGCCTCGACGACGTCTGGAAGGAGCTGGACTTCGGCGGCGTCTGGTTCAACCGCAAGCAGCGGCAGGTGGCCGAGCAGATGATCGGCAGGTTCCTGCGCTGGCAGGAGGAGAACGACCGCGACCTGGTGGCCCTGGAGGAGTCGTTCGTGGCCACCATCGCCGAAGGCGTCCAGATCAAGGGCCGGGTCGACCGCCTGGAAAGCGACGAGAACGGCCGCGCGGTGATCATCGACCTCAAGACCGGCGGTTCCAAGCCCAAGCCGGGCGAGCTCGACCGCCACCCCCAGCTCGGCGTCTACCAGCTCGCCGCCCTGCTGGGCGCGTTCGCCAGGCACGGCCTGACCGAGCCGGGCGGCGCCGCCCTCGTCCAGCTCGGCAAGGCCGCCGGCAAGTACGCCGCGATCGAGCAGAAGCAGGACGCGCTGGCCGACGACCAGAACCCGGGCTGGGCCGCCGACCTGGTCGACACGGTCGCGATCGGCATGTCGGGCCCGCTCTTCCAGGCCAAGGTGAACGACGGCTGCCGCACCTGCGCGGCCAGGGCGAGCTGCCCGGTGAACGACAGCGGGGGACAGGTGTGCTGAACCCGGTCGAACTGGCCGACAAACTCGGCATCCTTCCCCCCACCCCCGAACAGGCCGCCGTCATCGAGGCCCCGTTGGAGCCGATGGTCGTCATGGCGGGCGCCGGTTCGGGCAAGAGCGAGACGATGGCGGGCCGCGTCGTCTGGCTGGTCGCCAACGGCCTGGTCAAGCCCGCGAACGTGCTCGGCCTGACGTTCACCCGCAAGGCCGCCGCCGAGCTGGCCACCCGCGTCCGGGAACGGCTCGCCGGCCTGGCCGAGGCGGGCCTGATCGACCCCGAGCTGCTGCACGACGAGCCGACCGTCTCCACGTACCACTCCTACGCCTCGCGCCTGGTCACCGACCACGCGCTGCGCGAGGGCCTGGAGCCCACCATGCGGCTGGTCACCCCGGCCGTCTCCTGGCAGCTCGCCTCCCGCGTCGTCGCGATGTACGACGGGCCGATGGACCGGGTCGAGCTGAGCCCCGCCTCGGTCACCGCCGCCGTCCTGGAGCTCGCCGGGGAGCTGTCGGAGCACCTGCGCGGCCCGGACGACGTGCGCCGCATCGGCGAGTGGCTGCACGACCGGCACGCCGAGCTGACCGGCCGCGTCACCAAGGCGCAGAAACGGCCCCTCGCCGTGCAGGCCGCCCGGGAACAGCTGCTTCCGCTCGTCGAGGCGTACGAGCGACTCAAACGACGGCGTGAGGTGATCGACTACGGCGACCAGATGGCGCTGGCGGCGCGGATCGCCGCCCGTCACCGGGAGGTCGGCGAGATCGAGCGGTCCCGCTTCGCGGTGGTGCTGCTCGACGAGTACCAGGACACCAGCCACGCCCAGCTCGTGCTGCTGCGCTCGCTGTTCGGCGGCGGCCACCCGGTGACCGCGGTCGGCGACCCCTGCCAGTCCATCTACGGCTGGCGCGGCGCGTCGGCCGGCAACCTGCGCCGCTTCCCCGCCGACTTCCGCACCGCCTCGGGCGACCAGGCTCCGGTGCGGCAGCTCAGCGTCAGCTTCCGCAACGGCGACCGGGTGCTCGACGTCGCCGCCCGGGTCCAGCTCCCGCTCCGCATGGAGGCCCGCGAGGTGCCCGTGCTGGTGCCCGGGGCCAACCGGGTGGACCGGGGCTGCGTCACCTGCGCCTTCCACGAGACCGCCGAGGACGAGGCGGAGTGGATCGCCGGGATGCTCGCCAAGCTGATCGGCCAGGAGGTCGCGCCCGACGGCCTGCCCTGGGGCGACCGGGAACGCAAGAAGACCCTCGCCATCCAGCCGCAGGACATCGCCGTCCTGGCCCGTAAACGCTCGCAGTTCCCCGCCCTGCGCAGGGCGCTGGAGGAACGCGACATCCCGGTCGAGGTGGTCGGTCTCGGCGGCCTGCTCACCGTGCCCGAGGTGAGCGACATCGTGGCCACGCTCCGCGTGCTCTACGACGCCACCGCGGGCGACGCCCTGGCCCGGCTGCTGGCGGGGCCGCGCTGGCGGATCGGCCCCGCCGACCTGCGGGTGCTCGGCGACTGCGCCCGCGAGCTGGTCCGCCAGTCCCGCGAGAGCCGCCACGAGGACGACCCGCTGGAGCAGGCCGTCGCCGACCTGGCCGAGGAGCAGGGCAGCCTGGTCGACGCGCTGGACGAGCTGCCCGACCGGGAGGAGTGGCTGGCGGCCTTCTCGCCGCTGGCCGCCACCCGGCTGGTCGCGCTCGCGCACGAGCTGCGCCAGCTCCGCGCGCACACCGCGCAACCGCTGCCCGACCTGATCAGCGAGGTGGAACGGCGGCTCGGCCTGGACATCGAGGTGGCGGCGCGCAGCGGGACGGCCAGTTCGTTCGCCGCCAGGGCCGACCTGGACGCCTTCCTCGACGCGGCCTCCCGGTTCGCGGGCGACGCCGAGGACCCGACGCTCGGCGCCTTCCTGGCCTACCTGGAGGCGGCCGAGAGCGAGGAGTTCGGGCTGGAGAGCGGCCGGGTCGGCGAGAGCAACAGCGTCAAGCTGATGACCGTGCACGCCTCCAAGGGCCTGGAGTGGCCGATCGTGGTCGTGCCCGGCCTGTCACAGCTCGTCAGCTCATCGGGCTCGATCACCACGGGCAGCGTCTTCCCCGCCACCCCGGTCGTGAACGGCCGCTGGACCGAGAACCCGCGCAAACTGCCCTACCCGCTCCGCGGCGACGCCCCCGACCTGCCCCGCCTCACCGGCCTGACCAAGGAGGAACTGGCCGCCTTCGACGAGCGGTGCCGCGCCCGGGACCTGATGGAGGAACGGCGGCTCGCGTACGTCGCCGTCACCCGGGCCCACTACCACCTCATCGCCTCCGGCTACCGGTGGGGCAGCGCCTCCAAACCGCTCGCGCCGTCGGACTTCCTGCTGGAGATCCGCGACACCGCCGACCGGGTCGCGGTCTGGGCCCCCGACCTCGCGCCCGGCGCCACCAACCCGCTGCTGGCCGAGCCGCCCCAGGCCATCTGGCCGGTCGAGCCCTCCGGCCCGCGGTACGAATCCGTACTCGACGGCGCCCGGCTGGTCGAGGACGCCCTCACCGGCGACCTGGACCTGGGCGACGACGAGCCGCTCCGCCCCTTCGAGGAGGAACGGCTCCAGGCCTGGGAACGCGACACCGAGCTGCTGCTACGCGAACGCGACCGGCAGCGGCGGCCCGACGCCACCACCGTCGAGCTGCCCGCCGAACTCACCGTCTCCTCCCTGGTCACCCTGGCCTCCGACCCCCGCGAGCTGGCCCGCCGGATCCGCCGCCCGGTCCCGCTCAAACCCGCCCCGCTGGCGCGCCGCGGCACCTCCTTCCACCGGTGGCTGGAGACCCGCTGGGACCAGCAGCGGCTCATCGACGACTTCGAGCTCGGCCTGGACGCCGAACCGGAGGAGGCCGACGTGCGGCTGGCGGAGCTGCAGGAGCACTTCGAACGGAGCGAGTGGGCCGACCGGCGGCCCATCGACATGGAGGTCCCGTTCGAGACGATGATCGCCGACCGGGTGGTGCGCGGGCGGATGGACGCCGTCTTCGAACTGCCCGGCGGCCGCTACGAGGTCGTCGACTGGAAGACCGGCCGCCCGCCCGCGGGCAAGGCGGCCCGCGCCGCGTCGGTCCAGCTCGCCGCCTACCGGCTGGCCTGGTCGCACCTGGCGGGCGTCCCGCTGGACCAGGTCAGCGCCGCCTTCCACTACGTACGAGCCAACCTCACCATCCGCCCCGTCGACCTCCTCGACGCCGACGGCCTGGTCGCCCTCATCGAGTCGATCCCCACCGATACCTGACTTTCCAGGCGAGGGGCAGGCGGCCAGGCTGTTCCCGCACGTGGTAGCGCGGGCGGCCCGGGTTGTTCCTGCGCGTGGTGGTGGGGGCAGGCACAAACGGCCGGGCTGCTCGCGCGGATGTCGTGGAGCCTGCTACGACGAAATCGTGTTAAGTCAGGCGCAGGTAGTTCGGACCGCTCATGCGGGGCGGCCTGGCTTCCAGCCGCGCCTCCGACGCCAGCGTTCCAGTCGTCAGCCACGGCCTGCCGGTGAGCCGGACCGCTTCGAGCGTCCTGGCCCGCAGCAGCCTGGCCATCGCCAGCTCGCCGTACGGATGCAGCGCTTCTTCCAGCGTGCGGCGCAGCAGCGCGGCGGCCTCGGCGGCCGGGAGCAGCGCGAACACGATCGCCGCCGTCCCCAGATGCAGCATGCGGGTCACGAACGCGTCCGTCAGCGCGTGCGGATCGTCGGTCAGCATCCACTCAGGCAGTTCCGGCACGGTGACGCCGGCCGCGGCCAGCCGCGCGGGCGACACCAGCACCCCGTCATGCCCTTGCACCAGCACCTTCACCCGCCGGCGCACCTCGGCACCGCGATCCGCGCCCTCGTCCGGCACCGTCACCGGCCGGCACACGTCGGCGTCATGATCGTCCAGGACCAGCGCCACCTCGTGCCAGCGGATCTCCGGTACGACTCCGTACTCGACCAGCAGCCGCACACCCCACCGCAGCAGCACGCGCACATAGGCGCCCAGCACCTCCGCGGACCGGAGCCCGTCCTCGACGTGCGGCTGGGTCAGCGCCGTCACCGGGATCCGCCGCCCCTCCGGCAGCCTGCGCACCATCCAGGCCAGGCAGTCGTGCCCGGCGCCCGCGTACTCCTGCTCACCCGCGACCAGCACGTCATCGTCGGCCAGTTCCCGCAGCAACGACTCGGCCCGGGCACCTGCGCCCAGCCTGCCCGGCTCGATCCTGAGCCGGTCGCGCGTCCCGAGCACGCTCACAGGCAGCGGCAGCACCAGATGGGTGCGCGGCCCGATCTCCACGGCCCGCATCGAGGCGACCGGCCGTACGGTGCCGCGCCCTTCGTCCAGCACCCGCCCCCCGGCCCGCCGCACCTCGTCCACGGCCAGCGGATGCACGGGAAACAGCACCTCGTCCGGGTGCACGGGGAACGGCGTGGCTGACGGGTGCGGGGCGGGCAGCGCGGCGGGCGGGTGCGCTTCGTCCGAGGGCTCAGAGCGCGGTTCGTCCGGCTCCCAGGTCAGGACGTCCGGCGGCAGTTCCGCCGAGCCCGGTTCGAGGTCGCGCCTCGGCACCACTGCCCAGCGCAGCTCGAAGGCGGGCCCGAACTCCGGCGCGTACGCCGCCTGCTCCCCGTCCGGAACCCCCGGCCGGGCCCGCGCCGTCGGGTAGCCCGGATGGTCCGCGAAGGCCGCCAGCGTCTCGTACGAAGGATCCCGTGCCAGCACGTCGGGCAGCCGCGCGTCGTGCGAATCCAGCGCGGCCAGCGCCGCCACGCACTCGTCGAAGAACGCTTTCACGCCGTCGGCGTCCTCCTCGGGGGCGATCTCGGCCAGCGTGTCCAGCACCTGCTCCAGCCCCAGCAGCTGCCCGGGCGCCACCACGAAGTCCTGGAACGGGACACCGGGCGCGAGCCGCACCAGCCTGCCGTCGGACAGCGTCAACCCGACGCCCTCCCGGCTCCGGGTGATCTGGGCGGAGATGTCGCCGTAGTCCTCCCGCAGCAGGGCGTCGAGCACCCGGGCGGCCAGGTAGGAGTCGCGCATACCACCCCCGAGCAGTGCAGGTAAGGTCAGCCTAACTACCCAAGATCCTAGCCCCCAGCGAAGATCTTCCCGAAGCCGCCCTAGGATGAGGGGGGATTTGGAAGGGTGGAGCCCGTGGAAACGCGAGCGGAAGAGCAACTCATCGGACCGCTGCTCCTCGCACGGGGCACCATCGACAGGTCTGCGGCCCTGCGCAACAACCCGGCGTGGTTGGAACGTGCCTGGCACGACCCCGCGACCCGGGTTCTCATCATCGACAACGGCCGCACGCTCGTCGAACGCGTGGGCGACGAGGTGCGGGCGGTGCTGTTCTCCCCGTCCGAGGCCCCGCCGGGGGAGCGTTTCCTGCTCGGCGTCGCCGACGGCGTCACCTACTTCGCCGTGGCGGCCCGACTGCCGGGCACCGCGGCGAGCGACGTCAACGGCCGGGTCACCGTGCCCATGAGCCCGCACGAGGCGCCCGAGGGCCGTCCGGTGCCGGCCGGGCTGCGCCAGGCGGGCGGCCTGCTCGGCGACCGCGACGCAGGGCTTCTCGTCTACGCCGTGGCGCTGGAGGCCTGGCACAGCACCCACCAGTTCTGCCCGCGCTGCGGCGCCCGCACGACCGTCGAGGCGGGCGGCCACATCCGCGTCTGCCCCCGCGACGCCAGCCAGCACTTCCCCCGCGTCGACCCGGCGGTCATCATGCTGATCCGCGACCCCGACGACCGCTGCCTGCTGGCGCGCGGCCCGCAGTGGCCCGAGGGGCGGCTGTCCATCCTGGCCGGGTTCGTCGAGCCGGGCGAGTCGCTGGAGGCGGCCGTGGTCCGCGAGGTGGCCGAGGAGGTCGGCATCCTCGTCACCAACCCGCGCTATCTCGGCAGCCAGCCGTGGCCGTTCCCGCGCAGCCTCATGCTGGGTTACTTCGCCCAGGCGCTCTCGACCGACCTCACCCTCGACACGGAGGAGATCGCCGAGGCCCGCTGGTTCTCCCGCGAGGAGCTGGCCCACGCGCTCGAGACCGGCGAGGTGCGCCTCCCGCCGCCGGTGTCCATCGCCCGCCGCCTCATCGAGACCTGGTACGGCAGCCCGCTCGCGGGCGACTGGTGAGACGGAGACCCGGGTGCGCCGCGCACCCGGGTCCCGGCGAATACCATCAGGCCGTTTCGAGGAGGGCCTTCACCTCGCGGGCGGACGGGTTGGTCCGGACGATGCGCCCACCGGGGGTCTCGATGACCACCGTCGGCACCACCTGGTTGCCGCCGTTGACGCTCATGACGAAATCGGCGGCGGCGGGGTCGCTCTCGATGTCGACCTCCTTGTAGCTGATGCCCTCCTGGGTCAGCTGAGACTTGAGCCGCTTGCAGGGGCCGCACCACGTGGTGCTGTAGACCGTGAGCGTCATCGCTGGGGAATCCCTCCAAGGTCAGGAAAGAAACGAAGGCGTCCCGTGCAACAACACGACAGCCCTGGTTAATCCCTCACCCGATCCGGTCGTAGATCCACGCTTGGACGCGCTCGGCCACGCCCGGCTCCCGGTAGAGGGCGGTGCTGTGCGACTTGCCCGGCATCGTGATGGTCTTCACGGGCACGCCGAGCTTGCCGAGGGACTCCTTGAGCAGCTCGCTCTGGGCCGGCGGCACGAACTCGTCCTTGGCATGCACGGTGAGCATCGGGGCGTCCCTGCGGCTGGCGTGCCAGGCGACCTCCATGCTGGCCCACGTCCGCGAGCACTTGCCCTTCGGGTGGCAGCCGCCGGCCAGCCGGATCGCCGACTTGCGCAGCCGTACCTTGGCGGGCTCGACGGCGGCGGCCCCGTCGGTGTAGGCGCGCAGCGGCGAGATGATCGGCGACAGCCCGACCACGCCCTTCAGGCCCTGCACGCCGTTGCCGAAGGTGCCGACGGCGGCGGCGATGTGGCCGCCCGCGGAGAAGCCGGCCACCACGTAGTTGTCGGCGTCGAACGCCCACCGGTCGGCGTTGCGGCGGGCGGTGGCGATGGCGGCCAGCGCGTCGGTGCGCTGCGCGGGCCAGGCGGCCTGGGTCGACAGCCGGTAGTTGATGTTGAAGACGGTGTAGCCCAGGTCGGCGTAGGAGCGCGCGATCCGGGTCATGCTCTTCTTGTCGCCGCTGGACCACCAGCCGCCGTGGATGATGAAGACGCCGGGCCGCTCCATGCCGTCGGGCGTCCACCACACGTCCATCTTCTGCAGGCGGTGCTTGCCGTAGGAGACCGTCTCTTTGGCCAGCCCGCCGATGCCGTCGGGGTCGGTGGGCATGGTCACCGCGGGCTCCGGCGCCGGGTTGCGCGCCGCCTGCGCGCTCACCGGGGTGAGCGCGGCAAAAGCGAGCGCGATCGCGCTCAGGGAAACCGCTGTCCGCACGGTCTTCCTTTCCCTCACGGTCTAAATGGACGGCCCCATTGTGGGGGAAGAGACTGGTGGTTTGCATCTCGTTGCCCCTGAAACCGGTGACGCCCCCTGTTGCGAGAATGGCTTCCGTACCGCCGCCGGCTGGGAGGATGGAGAGGTGAGCAGCGTGGACGACGTGCTGTCCGGGCTCGACCCCGAGCAGCGCGAGGTGGCCGAGACCGTGCGCGGGCCGGTGTGCGTGCTGGCCGGGGCGGGCACGGGCAAGACCCGGGCCATCACCCACAGGATCGCGCATGCGGTGCGCAGTGGCGCGGTCGACGCGCGGAACGTGCTCGCTGTGACGTTCACCACGCGCGCGGCGGGGGAGCTGCGCCAGCGGCTGCGGCGGCTGGGCGCGCCGGGGGTGCAGGCGCGCACGTTCCATGCCGCCGCGCTCCGGCAGCTCACCTACTTCTGGCCGCGGGTGATCGGCGGCGAGGCGCCGTCGGTGATCGAGTCGAAGCTGCCGGTGCTGATCGAAGCCTGCCGCCAGATCCGGAAAAATCCGGATCGGTCCGAGCTGCGCGACATCGCCGCCGAGGTCGAGTGGGCCAAGGTCACCCAGATCGGCCCCGACGACTACGTCGCCGCCGCCGCCAAACACCACCGCACTCCGCCCGTCCCCGCCGACGAGGTCGCGCGCCTCTATGAGGAGTACGAGCGGATCCGGCGCGAACGTCACCTCGTCGACTTCGAGACGATCCTGGAGCTGACCGCGGCCGTGATGACCGAGCACCCCGAGGTCGCCGCCCAGATCCGCCAGCAGTACCGCTACTTCGTCGTCGACGAGTACCAGGACGTCAACCCGCTGCAGAAGCTGCTGCTCGACACCTGGCTCGGCGGCCGCGACGACATCTGCGTGGTCGGCGACCCCAACCAGACGATCTACTCCTTCACCGGCGCCACCTCGCGCTACCTGACCGGCTTCCCGGTCGAGTTCCCCGACGCCGCGGTCATCAAGCTGGTCCGCGACTACCGCTCCACCCCCCAGGTCGTCGACCTGGCCAACCGCGTCATCGCCGCGAGCAAGTCGCCGCACCGCCTGGAGCTGGTCGCGCAGCGCCCCGACGGCCCCAGGCCGGTCTTCGCCGACTACGACGACGAGCCCGCCGAGGCCGCCGGCGTCGCCCGCGCCATCCGCAAGCTGATCGACCAGGGCGTCCCGTCCCGCGAGATCGCGGTGCTCTTCCGTACCAACTCCCAGTCGGAGGCCTACGAGCAGGCGCTGGCGAAGGCGGAGATCCCGTACGTGCTGCGCGGCGCGGAGCGGTTCTTCGAGCGGGCGGAGGTGCGGCAGGCCGTCGTGCTGCTGCGCGGCGCGGCCCGCTCCCACACCGGGGAGCCGCTGGCCTCCGAGGTCCACCACATCCTGGCCGGGGTCGGGCTGACGCCCTCGCCGCCGGGCGGCGGCAAGGCGCGCGAGAAGTGGGAGTCGCTCAAGGCGCTGGCCGACCTGGCGGAGGACATGGCGGCCGAGGGCGCCGACCTGCCGGCGTTCGTGGCCGAGCTGGAGCGCCGCGCCGCCGAGCAGCACGCCCCGCCCGTCGAGGGCGTCACGCTCGCCTCCCTGCACGCCGCCAAGGGCCTGGAGTGGGACGCGGTCTTCCTCGTCGGCCTCACCGACGGCATGCTGCCGATCATCTACGCGGAGACGCCGGAGCAGATCGAGGAGGAGCGCAGGCTGCTGTACGTGGGCGTCACCCGCGCCCGCGAGCACCTGTCGCTGTCGTGGGCGCTGGCCCGCGCCCCCGGCGGGCGCAAGGGCCGCCGCCCGTCCCGCTTCCTCGACGGGCTGTCCGGGCGGACGTCCGTGCCCGCGCGGCCCGCCACGCCGGTCCGCGACCGCAAGAAGGTGGCGGCCCCGGTGAGCTGCCGGATCTGCGCCAAGACGCTGCGGGCCGCGGCCGAGCAGAAGCTGGGCCGGTGCGCGACCTGCCCGGCCGACTACGACGAGATGCTGCTGGCGAACCTCAAGGCGTGGCGCGCGGCCACGGCCAAGGAGGCCAAGATCCCGCCGTACGTGGTCTTCACGGACGTGACGCTGCAGGCCATCGCCGAGCTGGTGCCGACGACCGAGCAGGAGCTGCTGGCGATCGCGGGCATCGGCCGGGTCAAGGTCGACCGGTACGGGGAAGCGGTGCTGGATCTGTGCCGGGGCTCCGGTCACTGAACGGTGCTCGCTTTCGCGTAATCTGTTCCGGGCTTAATCGTCGCGAAACCGCGCAATGCCACCATACGAGGGTGGGTCCGAGGGCTGCTCGCGCGCCGACGTGAAGGGGGACCGGGTGAACGAGGCCCTGAAGGAAGTGCTCGACCTGCTCGACCTGGAGCAGATCGAGGAGGACATGTTCCGCGGCCGCAGCCCGGAGGAGCGGATCCAGCGCGTCTTCGGCGGGCAGGTCGCCGCCCAGGCCCTCGTCGCCGCCGGGCGCACCGTGCCGGCCGGCAAGAACGTCCACTCGCTGCACGCCTACTTCATCCGCCCCGGCGACCCGGCCAGGCCGATCGTGTACGACGTCGAACGGGTCCGCGACGGCCGGTCGTTCACCACCCGGCGGGTGGTCGCGATCCAGCACGGCAAGGCGATCTTCACGATGTCGGCCTCGTTCCACGTCGAGGAGCCCGGCGTCGAGCACCAGGCGTCGGCGATGCCGGTCGTGCCCGCCCCCGAGACGCTGCCGACCGTCCAGGAGCAGCTGCTGACGCTGCTCGACGAGGACGACGAGCGGCGCGAGTGGGTGACCCGGCCGCGCCCGGTCGAGGCCCGCTACGCCTCCCCGCTGACCTGGGAGGCCCACCTCGACCCTTCCTTGCGCAGCGCCGAGACCAACGTGTGGTTCCGCTACGACGCCGACCTGCCCGACGACCCGCTGCTCCACGTCGTGCTGGCCGCCTACGCCTCCGACTACACCCTGGTCGACACGGTCCTGCTCGCGCACGGGCTCGCCTGGGGCACCACCGACGTGATGGCCGCCTCGCTGGATCACGCGATGTGGTTCCACCGGCCGTTCCGGGCCGACGAGTGGCTGCTCTACGCGCAGGAGTCGCCGTGGTCCGGAGGGGCCAGAGGGCTGGCTCGCGGGGAGATGTTCAACGCCTCGGGCGAACTCGTGGTGTCCGTGGTTCAGGAGGCCATGATCCGCACGAGATTGTCACAAAATCGCAGGTAGAAAATACGTTGCCCTACCCCGGGATCCCGGTTTAGGGTCGTGGTCAAGCGAGTCGGGCAATCTGTGTCCGACGATCCCAGAGCGGAGGTGAGTCACGGTGATCAGCATCAACACGCAGGCCACGCAGTGGCTGCTTTCCGCGTGCCGTGACTCGGTGAGGCTCGTCGACGGGCCCGCCAAACTGCGGCGAGACGAGTCTGCCCGTCGCCGGGAGTCCCTGATGTACGCGAGCGCCCACTTCGGCGCCGCTGCTTCGACCGCTCCTGCCTTCGCGGCAGCCGCTCTGGGCGTCCCTGCCTTCGTCGCGGGCGCCGAAGTGCCGACCCAGCCGATCGCCCAGCGTGGGGTGGGTCCGCAACCCTGGAGGGATGCGCCGGTCATAACCTGACCGGCACGCAAGCAGCCCCCAGGCCGCGGATCCGCAGACAGGATCCGCGGCCTCTTTGTTTGTCCGTGATCCGATCACCCACGAGGTGCGTGTCCGACCGAGAACAAAGGTTCGATCAAAGGAGAAAACAGATGGGGGCGAAGACGATCATGGACCTGGTCGACGAAGCCGAGATCCCCTGTCGTACCGACCCTGACCTGTGGTTCGCCGAGTCGCCGGAGGACGTCGAGTTCGCCAAGGCGCTCTGCACCGGGTGCCCGATCCAGAAGACCTGCCTCGAGCGCGCGCTGGAGCGCGCCGAGCCGTGGGGCGTCTGGGGCGGCGAGCTGATCCTTCGCGGCACGATCGTGCCGCGCAAGCGTCCGCGCGGCCGCCCGCGCAAGCACCCTGTCGCGGCCTGAACCGCTGATCCACTCCGCAACGACTCCGCACGAGCAGAAAGAGGAAATCCGATGAGCCTGATCCCGACGAGCGGCGACTTCGCGGCCCCGTATCTCTACCATGAACTGGTCAACGACCGAATACGGAGCCTCCACCAAGAGGCGGAGCAGCACCGCGTGGCCGCCCGCATCACGCGCGTCCGCCGGGCCCAGCGCGGTGTCCGGCGCGCCAACGAGCGCCTGGCCCGGGCCCTGAGCCTGGTGCAGTGACGCGGGAGATCCCGCCGCCGGCGCGGGGTCTCCCCACCTCTGAAGAAAACCCGCCTGGAACGTCCAGGCGGGTCTTCTCATGTCAGCGTACGAACCGAGGCCCGAGCCGTCCTCGCCCTCCACCGCCATGATCATCCGGATGCCCCGAGGAACCGGCCCGCGCTGTGGGCCGGGGCCAGGTCGAGCCGGCGCAGCAACTGGGCGTTGAGCGCCACCACGACGGTCGAAGCCGACATGAGCAGCGCCCCGACGCTCATGGGCATCACGAACCCGACCGGCGCCAGCACCCCCGCCGCCAGCGGCACCGCCAGCAGGTTGTAACCGGCGGCCCACCACAGGTTCTGCTTCATCTTCCGGTAGCTCGCCCGCGACAGCTCGATGACGGACAGCACCGAACGCGGATCCGAGGAGACGAGGATCACCCCCGCCGAACCGATCGCCACATCGGTCCCGGCCCCGATCGCGATGCCGACGTCGGCCTGGGCCAGCGCGGGCGCGTCGTTCACGCCGTCGCCCACCATCGCCACCTTCCGGCCCTCCGCCTGCAGCTCCGCGACCTTGGCCGCCTTGTCCTCCGGCCGCACCCCGGCGAACACCCGGTCGATGCCGAGCTCCCGGGCGACCGTGTCCGCCACCGCCCGCGCGTCCCCGGTGATCATCACGACCTGGACCCCGGCGGCGTGCAGGGCGTCGACCGCCTCCCGGGACTCCGGCCGGATCTCGTCGGCGAGCCGGAGCGCGCCGACCACCCGGCCGTCGGCGAGCACGTGCAGGATGATCGCGCCCTCCGCCCGCCACGCGCCGGCCACGGGCAGCTCGTCCAGGCCGTGCTCCTCCAGCAGGTACGGCCCGCCCACCTCGATCCGGGACCCGTCCACCTCGGCCTTGACACCGACCGCCGGAGAGGAGGAGAAACCGGTGGCCCGGGGCACGTCCAGCCCGCGTTCCCGCGCGGCGCCGACGATCGCCCTGGCCAGCGGATGCTCGCTGTCCTGCTCCGCCGCCGCGGCCACGGCCAGCACCTCGTCCGCGTCGCGGCCGTCGATCGGCTCGACCCCGGTCACGGTGGGCTCGCCCTTGGTGAGCGTGCCGGTCTTGTCGAACAGGACGGTGTCGACCGTACGCATCGACTCCAGCGCCAGCCGGTCCTTGACCAGCACGCCGCCGCGCGCGGCCCGTTCGGTGGCGATGGACACCACCAGCGGGATCGCCAGGCCCAGCGCATGGGGGCAGGCGATGACGAGCACCGACATGGTCCGCACCACCGAGAAGTCCGGCAGCCCGATGAACGCCCAGACGACGGCGGTGATCGCGGCGGCCCCCAGCGCGAACCAGAACAGCCACCCCGCGGCGGTGTCGGCGACCCGCTGGGCACGCGACGAGGAGGCCTGGGCGTCGGCGACCAGCTTCTGGATCCCGGCCAGCGCCGTGTCCTCACCGGTGGCGGTGACCTCGACACGGAGGCCCGAGTCGGTGGCCACGGTACCCGCGACCACCTGCTGCCCGGCCTCACGGCGCACCGGCCGGGACTCTCCCGTGATCATCGACTCGTCCATGCTCGCGGAACCCTCGATGATCTTCCCGTCGGCGGGCACCGACGCGCCCGGACGCACGACCACCACATCGCCGACCACCAGATCGGCCGGCGCGACCTTGACCACCTCGTCCCCGTCGACCTTCTCGGCCTCGTCGGGCAGCAGCGCGGCCAGCGAATCCAGCGCCGAGGTGGTCTGGGCCAGGGAACGCATCTCGATCCAGTGGCCCAGCAGCATGATGACCACCAGCAGGGCCAGCTCCCACCAGAAGTTCAGCTCATGGGAGAGCAACCCCAGGCTCGCACCCCAGGACGCGACGAACGCCACCGTGATGGCCAGCCCGATGAGCAGCATCATGCCGGGCTTGCGAGCGCGGATCTCCGAAACCGCCCCGCTCAGGAACGGCCGCCCACCCCAGAGATAGATGACGGTGCCCAGCACCGGCGACACCCACCGCACCCACGCGCCCTCGGGAAGCCCATAACCGACGAGCCCGGCGAACATCTCATTGAGCCCCACCACCGGGACCGCGAGCACCAGCATGACCCAGAAGAGCCGCCGAAACTGCCCCACATGCCCGCCATGCCCAGCGTGCCCGTCATGCCCCGTGTGATCAGCATGGCCCGCGTGATCCGCATGACCTGTGTGGTTCGCATGCCCTGCGTGATCCGTGCGACCCTCACGATCACCAAGACCCGCCTGGCCGACACGATCTACGCCTGGTTCAGGAGTATGCCGGTGGTTGCGGTGCACGCTCCTCACCTCCATGTCAGGCCCTGCCCAGCCTGACATGGATCATCACGCCTGTAGAGGCGTCAAGCGGTGGCCAGCTCCACGGCACCCGTGTCGTCGGGGTCGTCGGCGAAGCCCGGCACCCAGCGGATCACCTCGTCGCGGAACCGCGCCGTGGTGCCGAGCTGGCACAGGACCCCGATCCCGGCCATGTGGACCCGGTGGATGAGCACGTACGAAGGAGGCAGGTTGAGCTGGCGGACCACGTTGCCTGGCCGCAGGTCCGTCGCCGACGCGGCCTGGGTCCGCAGCCACTCGCGGCTGAACGTGAACTCCTCCACCGCCGTCGGCTCCACGTACGGAGCGAGGAAGGCACGCAGCGCGTCGGGGTCGATCTCGATGCCGGGCCGGATGAAGCCTTCCTTGCGCAGCCCGTCGATCACGGTCTCCATGTCACCCTGGTTGAAGATGCGGGTGAGCTGACCGAACGCCAGCGGGTAGCCGCCCCGGTTGACGGCGCCGAAGTCGAGGACGCCCAGCTTGCCGTCGGGCAGCATGCGGAAGTTGCCCGGGTGCGGGTCGGCGTGGAGCATGTTCACCCTGGCGGGGGAGGAGAACAGGAACCGCACGAACAGCAGCCCGGCCCGGTCGCGCTCCTCCTTCGTGCCCTCGGTGATGACGCGCGACAGCGGGACGCCGTCCATCCACTCGGTGACCAGCACCGTCTCGTTGGCGGCGATGACGTGCGGCACGTGGAAGTCGGGGTCGCCCTCGAACTCGACCGCGAACGCGTGCTGGGCCTCGGCCTCGCGGAGGTAGTCGAGCTCCTCGGCGATCCGCTCGCGCAGCTCGGCGAGCAGGGACTTGACGTCGAGACCCGGCATGAGCACCCCGAACAGGCTCCCGAGCCTGGCGAGCTGGGTGAAGTCGCCGAGCAGGGCCTTGCCGGCGCCCGGGTACTGGATCTTGACCGCGACCTGCCTGCCGTCGTGCCAGACGGCCCGGTGGACCTGGCCGATCGAGGCGGCGGCGGTCGGCTCGTCCTCGAAGGACTGGAAGTAGTCGCGCCAGTCGTCGCCGAGCTGCTCGGTGAGCACCTTGTGGACGGTGGCGACCGGCAGCGGGGGAGCCGCGTCCTGCAGCTTGGTGAGCGTCGCGCGGTACGGGGCGACGATCTCGGACGGGAGGGCCGCCTCGAAGATGGAGAGCGCCTGGCCGAACTTCATCGCGCCGCCCTTGAGCTCGCCCAGCACCTTGAAGATCTGCTCGGCGGTGCGCTGCTGGATCTCCTCCGCGACGATGTCGGCGGACTTGCCGCCGATCCGCTTGCCCAGCCCAAGTGCGGTGCGTCCGGCGAAGCTGAGGGGCAGGGTGGCCAGCTTGGCGGAGCGCGTGACGGCGCGGCGAGGAAGATCGCTCATCCTGAAGTGCGGGATCTCGGACGAGATGCCGCTTCCCCCCTTCGTCGGTCGTTACCTGTGCATGTCAATCGCAGGTAGCTGACATGACCATTGTTAGCGGATATGGATAGTTTCGTATACAACGGCAGTCTTGGTGGATTGACCACGATCGGTGCTTCCAGTGTCGATCAGGTGATATGTCGGTTGTGCCGTTCATCACAACCGAGCCGTGACCATCGAGGTAATCCAGGGCATGACCGGCCACCGCGGCGGCGACCGAGGCCGCCAAGGAGACGTCACATGCGATCTCTCCCGGGGGATAGCCACCAAGCTCGGCGGTGACCACCGGCCAAGCCGGATCATGATCTCGTCTGGTCAGATCCAGGCAGTGCAAACAGGCGGTCTGTCCAGGTACAACGAGCGGGCCCGCGATTCCATGCCCCTCGAACCCGGATCCGAGCAGATGCGGGATGCGCAACTCCATCAACTCGTTGACCAGCACCATGTCCAGCGGCCGCACCGGCGTCAGAATCACCAGATCCGGCCGCTCAGTCCCATCCCCCAAATACGGCCCACCCGCCCGCACCTCGCACACCCCTTCACCCGGCCGCCCCGCCCACTCTGTCCGGCTCCGCCGTTCGGCGCCGTTCCCACGACCGCGTGTCTGAGTCGGCTGTGCGACGCCGCTCCCTGCGCGCCCCGGCCGCTTGGGAACGCCTCCGCCGCTGCCTGTCCGGGCTGGCCGTTCGGTGCCGTTACCGACGTCGCGGGTCGGTCGTGCGGCGCCGTTGCCTGGTCTGGTCGGTCGCTCCGCGTCGGCGCGGTGGGCACGAGTCACTGGGCTGGCGTAGCCCTCGCCCGGGGGTGCCAGTCTCGCCGCGACCGCGACCGCGCCCTGTTCCCGCGTCATCCCCATCTCGGCCCAGGTCAGCCCGCCCGGTGTGAGGTCACGACGGCGGACTGGATCCGGGTCGATCACCCGTACCGCGCCCACACCCGCCGCCGCGAGCAGCGCGACCACCTGCGCCCCCACCCGCCCCGCGCCGTAGACCCGCACCCGCGCCGACGCCCGGCGCCGCAGCGACTCTCTCCCGCCGCCGGGCGCTGAGGAGGACAGGTCCATCGCGTCCAGGTCGGGACGCATCCGGTCGAGCACAGGCAGGGGCAGCGGGATCGCGGGCCCGCCCGCGTCGTCGAGGACACCGGACCGCGCCAGCCGATCGAGCAGAGCACGGGCGGACTCTTCAGGCAGCCCCGCGGAGCGCGCCGCCCGCAACGCCCCGGCGAGGTCGCGGCTGCCGTCGAGGCCGGAGAGCCACCGCCGGGCGGCCGGGCTCAGGCCGGTCAGGACGACGGCGCGCAGGGGGTGGGCGCCGAGCTGGAGCGTTTGCTCGTCACGGTTCGTACGGGCGAGCGCGGGGTGCAGACGTGGCCTCATGCCGCGAAGAGTTGCACGCAGATTCAAGATCCCGAGCAGAAAACACCGCCGCTGTGGATAACTCGGAGCACCCCACAACCCCTGTGGACGAAGCCCCAACAGTAAAATTTAGGTAAACTCCATCCTGGTAACGATCACAAGAAACCGCTTGACCAGAACTCTCCCCGCTCTTGAACCGGCGCTCAGAACGGGCCTCCCGCCCTCCCGATCGGGAAAACCCGCGTGCCCACATTCACCCAGGCTTAATCATCTGACCAGCACAAACATGTCTCGCCCTCTGGGGAATTCCGTCCGTCTCGGCTAACGTGCAATATGTGCCCCCCGAGACAGTCGAGGTCCGTCGCAGTTCTCGTCGCCGGCGTACGGTTTCCGCTTACCGAGACGGCGACAAGACGATCGTGCTCCTGCCCGCCTGGCTCAGCGGCGAGGACGAGGACGAATGGGTGAGCCGGATGCTCGACCGCCTCGCGGCCAAGGAACGCCGGCGCCGCCCGACGGACGAGGCGCTGCTCGCCCGCGCCAAGGAGCTGTCCGTGAAGTACCTCGACGGCAAAGCCCGCCCCGTGAGCGTGCGATGGGTGGACAACCAGCAGCACCGATGGGGCTCCTGCACGCCTGAGACCGGCACGATCCGCATCTCGACCCGCCTCAAGGGCCTGCCCGAGTGGGTCATCAACTACGTCATCGTGCACGAGCTGGTCCACCTGCTCGTGCCCAGCCACGGCCCCCGCTTCTGGGCCCTGGTGGAGCACTATCCGAAGGCCGAGCGCGCCCGCGGCTACCTCGAAGGCTTCTCCGCCGCAGCTCAGAGCGCCCCGGAGGAGTGTTGACGCGCACCGTCGCGGTTCTCGTACGCGAGCGCATGGCGCGATCCGCGCCCCCGGGCATCGATCCGCGACGCTGGCTGGAGGCGATCGCGGAGGACACCTACGAGATGGTCGCCGGCCTGGAGCTGGTCACCCCCGTGCTCGCGACGAGCGTCCCCGGCCTGGACGACCTGGTCTGGCCCGGCACCGAGATCCTGGAGATCGGCGAGGACGACCCGGTCAAGGACGTGCTCGGGATGCTGAAGGGCGAGCAGGCCGCGATCGTCGCCGCCGACGCGCCCGACCTGCCTCCGCTGCTGGTCGGCAAGCTCTTCCGCGAGCTCGGGCGGGCGCGCATCACCGTCAGCCCGGCCGAGGGGGGCGGAGCCGTCGCGCTGGCCTGCCACCTGCCGCTGCCCGGCTGGGCGGACCCTGACCTGGACGACCCCGACCCGGTGGCGGCGCTGCGCGCGCAGGCGCCCGGCCGCCGCATGGTGGCGACCACGCCCGGCTGGCACCGCCTGCGCGACCCCGGCGACGCCGACCGGCTCGACCCGGGTCTCGAAGGCTGGGAGAGTACCCGCGCGCTGCTCACGGCACGCTGAGCTCCGCGAACACCGCCCGGTGGTCGGTGCCGGGCACGTCGTGCACGCTGACCGCCTGCACGCCCACCCGCTCGTCCACCAGCACGTGGTCGATCGTGATGAGCGGCGGCACCCGCCGGTTGGCCGGCCAGGTCGGGATCAGCCCCGCGCCCACCTGGGCGGCGGCGTCCTTATAGCCGCGCGCCAGCAGCCGGCGCATCGGCGTGTGGTCGAGAGAGGCGTTGAAGTCGCCCGCCAGGATGCGCACGGCCTCGTCGGACGGGCCGGGCAGCGCCTCCAGCGCCGTCCGCCAGGCGTCCGCGTACCGCCCGATCGGCGGCACCGGGTGCACGTCGTAGAGCTCCACCGGCGCCCCGCCGGGCAGCGACACCCGGGCCACCGGCATGTTGTGGCCCTCCAGCGGCGGCAGCGCGTCCTGCATCGGCTTCAGCGGCAGGCTGGAGAAGATGCCGCTGCCGCTGGCACTCCACTCCGGCTGCAGCACGCGGTGCGGCATCAGCTCGCGCAGCCCGGCCGCGTCCAGCTCGTCCACCGCCCCGGGCGTCAGCTCCTGCGTGTTGAGCACGTCCGGCCGCAGCTCACGCACCAGGCCCATGACCGTCGGCGTGTCCGCCTTGCCGAACAGCAGGTTGACGGTCAGCACCCGCAGCGGCCTGCCCGCCGTGGCGTCGGCCACGCCGAGCGTCCTGGGCAGCACGCTGAACCCGAGCAGGGTGCTGGTCAGCAGCGCGACCGCGGTGGCGGCCCGCCTGCGCCCGAGCGCGGCGATCATCAGGGGGATCAGCGAGCCCGCCGCCGCGTACGGGGTCGCGGTCATGATCTGGGTGGGGATCGCCCCCCGCTCCAGCCCTGCCAGCCTTGTCACCGCCCACGCCGCGAACGGCGTCACGGCCAGCCACGTCAGCACGGCGGCGGTGCGGCCGGGGTGTTTGCGGCGCGCGGGCGTGACGATCGTCCCCCCGACAGGACTCTCCACCGACCCGGCCACCGGCGGACCCTCAGCGGCCCGCCACGGCCAGCGCGTCACGCCCCCGGGCGGCCAGGCGGCGGGTGGCCTCGTCGGACAGCTCCGGGATCTCCTCCACCGGGAACCAGCGCAGGTCCAGCGACTCGTCGCTGATCACCGCCTCGGCACCCTCCGGGGCGACGGCCGCGTACTCGACGTCGAGATGCCAGCTGTGCGGCGGATGGCACCACACCCGGTGCCGGTCGAGCGCGAGCGGGCCGGGCAGCAGTTCGAGGCCCGCGATGCCGGACTCCTCCACGGCCTCGCGGAGCGCCACCCCGGCCAGCGTCGTGTCGGAGGGCTCGCAGTGGCCGCCCATCGGCAGCCACATCCCGGCCTTGGGATGCAGGGTGAGCAGCACGCGGGCGCCGTCGTGCGACAGCACCGCCGTGGTCGCCGTCAGATGGCCGGGCACGCACTCGCGCAGCATCGCGTCGTCGTGCGCCGCCAGATGGTCCAGGAACCGCGTGCGCAGCAGCTCCTCCTCGGCCGTCGGCGCGGTCCACGCGGTGAGCACGGCCACGGCGTCGTCGTGGAGGCTCAACTCTCGTCGCCCTCGTCGCCGGGCTTCTCCTCGAGCTGTGAGATGTCCCACGCGCTGTCGCCCCGGACGAACGCCTCGGGGTCGTCCAGGTCCTCGGCCGTCGGGATCAGGTCGGGGTGCGCCCAGAGCGCGTCGCGCCCGTCGACGCCGCGCGCCTCCTTGACCGTCTCCCACAGCTTGGCCGCCTCGCGCAGCCTGCGCGGGCGCAGCTCCAGGCCGACGAGCGTGCCGAAGGTCACCTCGGCCGGACCGCCCGTCGCGCGGCGACGTCGTACGGTCTCCGCCAGCGCCACTGCGGAGGGCAGCTTGCCCGCGGCGGCGTCGTCGACCACGGTGGCGACCCAGCCCTCGACCAGGGCCAGCATCGTCTCCAGCCGGGCCAGGGCGGCCTTCTGCCGCTCGGTCTCCTCCGGCTTGAGCAGCGCGCCGCCGCTCAGCGCCTCCTGGAGCGCCTGCGGGTTGTTGATGTCGAGCCCG
This sequence comes from Nonomuraea sp. NPDC049649, assembly GCF_040675175.1. Lineage (NCBI taxonomy): Bacteria > Bacillati > Actinomycetota > Actinomycetes > Streptosporangiales > Streptosporangiaceae > Nonomuraea > Nonomuraea sp. NPDC049649. The sequence goes on along the minus strand of NZ_JBFAOH010000017.1, from coordinate 19,350 downwards.
CGGATCTGCTCCTCCAGCGCCGAGGTGTCGACCGTGATGCCCTTGGCGTACTCCTCGACGGCCCCGAGCAGGTGGCCGCGGAGCCACGGCACGTGCTGGAACAGCCGGTGGTGCGCCGCCTCGCGCAGCGCCAGATAGAGCCTGATCTCGTCGGCCGGGTGCTCCAGGCCGGAGCTGAAGGACGCGACGCCGCCGGGCAGCAGCGCGGCCGTGTCGGACAGCGGCAGGCCGATGTCGGTCGTGCCGATCACCTCGCGGGCCAGCGAGCCGATGGCCTGCCCGATCTGCTGGCCGACCATCATGCCGCCCATCTGCTTGAGCATGCCCATCAGCGGCCCGGCCATCTGCTGGGCCTCCGGGGGCAGCCCGGAGCCGCCGATGGCGCCGCCCATGGTCTCGACCATGCGCTCGGCGATCGGCTCGGCCAGCTTGCGCCAGACCGGGATGGTGTTCTCGATCCACTCCGACCGGCTCCACGCCTGCGGGGTGGACACGCCGCTGGGCAGCGCGGTCGCCTCGTTGAGCCAGAGGTCGGCGAGGTTCAGCGCCTCGACGATCTGGCGGCGCTCGCCTTCCATCACGCTCGGATCGCCCTGCGCGACGACGGCGTGGCGGGCGATGTTCTTGGCCATGTCCCAGTTGACAGGGCCGGAACCCTGCGGCGCCGACAGCATGTCGGCGAACTGGCGTATCGCCTGAGCCATCTGCTCAGGGTCGCCGAACATGGCGAACGGGTTTTCGTTGGGGTCGTTTTCGCGACCTGGCAGGTCAGTCACCGCTCTACCTCGTGCAGGATGGAGGAGTCCACATCCGCCACGTTAGTCGTCCTGTGGCGGATCAGTGCAAAGTGAGGACCTGGTGCCTACCTCGAAACGCTCGCGCCGACCCGTCGTAGCCGTCACCGGTGCCGCATCCGGCCTGGGCCGCGAGCTGCTCGCCAGGCTCGTCACCTCCGCGGATTTCCGCAGGGTGGTGGCCATCGACGAGGAGCGCGGCGACGTCCAGGAAGCCACCTGGCGGGTGATCGACGTTCGGGATCCGCTCTTGGCGAACCGGATGTCCGACATCGACGTCGTCGTCCATCTCGCCGGTGACTACGCTCTCGACTCCGACCCCCGCGAACGCCGCGCCTACAACCTGAGAGCCGCCCAGACCGTGCTCACCGCCAGCGCGGCCGCGCGCGTCCGGCGCGTGGTGCTCGTCACGAGCGCGATGGTGTACGGAGCGGCGCCCGACAACGACGTGCCCCTCGCCGAGGACGCGCCGGTGGCGGCCGAGCCCGACACCGGCGTGGTCGGCGACTATCTGGAGATCGAGGCGCTGGTCCGCCGGTCGCTGCGGAGCCATCCTGGCCTGGAGGTGACGGTGCTGCGCCCGGCCGCGATCGTCGGCCCCGGCGTCGACACCGTGATCACCCGGCACTTCGAGTCGCCGCGGCTGCTGACGGTCAAGGGATGCACGCAGCGCTGGCAGTTCTGCCACCTCGACGACCTGCTCTCCGCCCTGGAGCTGGCCGCCAAGGGCGCCGTCACCGGCGTGGCGGCCGTGGGCTGCGACGGCTGGCTGGAGCAGGACCAGATCGAGGAGCTGTCCGGCATCAGGCCGTTCGAGCTGCCCGCGGGGCTGACCTTCGGCACCGCCCAGCGCCTCCACCGGCTGGGCATCACCCCGGCCCCCGCCACCGACCTCCACTACGTCGTCTACCCGTGGGTGGTGGACTGCGCCGGGCTGCGCGAGGCCGGGTGGAAGCCGTCGTGGACGAACGAGGCGGCCTTCGCCCAGCTCCTGGAGCTGCGCGAGAACCGCACGACCGTGGTCGGCAGGCGGCTGCCCGTCAAGGAGGCCACGCTCACCGCCGCCGGCGCCACCGTGGCCGTCATCGGCACCGCCGCCATAGTCCACCAGGTGCGCAAGAAGCGCCGTACGTGAGAAATCTGTAGGCTCTTTACGTGGACGTCATCCGGTTGCTCGCTCTTCGTGACACCCCGCTGTCGGTCGACGAGGTCATGGCCGCGGTGGGCGATCATGCCGCCGGCGGCACCACCGTGTTCGTGGGCACCGTGCGTGACCACGACCAGGGCAAGGCGGTGACGAAGCTGTCCTACTCCGCCCACCCCACCGCCGAGCGCGAGCTGCGTGCCGTGGCCGAGAAGGTGGCCTCCGACTTCCCCGTGACCGCGCTCGCCGCCGTCCACCGGGTCGGCGACCTGGCGCTCGGCGACACCGCGGTGATCGTGGCCGCCGCCTGCCCGCACCGCGAGGAGGCGTTCCAGGCCGCGCGCCGGCTGATCGACGACCTCAAGGCCCAGGTGCCGATCTGGAAACATCAGGAGTTCGCCGACGGGTCGACCGAGTGGGTAGGCGCCTGCGAATAAGCTCGGACCCATGTCACGACGTGCGTTGACCCTTCTGGTTTCGGGCTTCCTCGTGCTGGCGCTCGGCATCGTCGGCGCTCTGGTGGACGTCCCGTACGTCGTGCTCAGTCCCGGGCCCACCGAGAACACGCTCGGTGACATCGACAAAGAACCGGTGATCAAGATAACCGGGCGCGAGACGTACCCGACCACCGGCTCGCTGCGGCTCGTCACGGTCGCCTACCAGGGCGGGCCCACCTCCCAGATCGACCTGCTCACCGCGCTGCGCGGGTGGATCGACCCCACGATCGCCGTCGTGCCGCAGGAGACCATCTTCGCTCCCGACCGCAGCCAGAAGGAGGTCGAGGAGGAGAACACGATCGAGATGACCAACTCGCAGGACGACGCCACGGCCGCCGCGCTGAACGAGCTGAAGATCCCGTACGAGAGTGTCGTAACGGTCGCCTCCGTGGTGAAGGGCAAGCCCGCCGACGGCAAGATCAAGCAGGGCGACCGGATTGTCTCCGTCGACGGCAAGCCGGTCACCAAGACCACGGAGGTCGGCGACATCGTGCGGGCGCGCGAGCCGGGCGACGAGGTGACGTTCGGCATCAAGAGGGGCGAGGAAGAGCTCGACGTCACCATGAAGACGGCCGACTCCGGCGGCCAGCCGATCGTCGGGGTCAACATGCGGCCCGGATACGAGTTCCCCTTCGACGTGGAGATCAACGTGGGCGACGTCGGCGGGCCGAGCGCGGGGCTCATGTTCTCGCTCGGCATCGTGGACAAGCTCACCCCGGGGTCGCTGACCGGGGGCAAGCAGATCGCCGGCACCGGCACCATCACGCCGGAGGGCAAGGTGGGCCCGATCGGCGGCATTCCCCAGAAGATGGTGGGCGCGCGGAACGCGGGCGCGACGATTTTCCTGACCCCGGCGGCGAACTGCGCCGAGGCGCTGAGGTCGGTGCCCGACGGGCTCCGGCTGGTCAAGGCCGAAACTCTGAACGGGGTGATGCGGGCTATCGAAGCGTTGGTTTCGGGTAAAGGGGAGGTACCGTCTTGCTCTGGATGAAACTTCGCGTCATCCCCGCGCGTTGGCCGGAGTGGTGACACTGCGGTGTAGGTTGCCAGACACGGACTGTTTCTTCATCACGACGAGGGGTTGGCCTTGAGCTTCCGGACCCCAGGAGCCGGCGGCGGGGCGATGCGCGTGCCCCGCCGACCGCGACTGCTTCTGCCTGTCGCGATCGCCCTCGTGGCGATTGTGGCGCTCTTTTTCCTATTTTCCGGGATTTATACCGACTATCTATGGTTTAAGGCGATCGACTACACGGCGGTCTTCTCCGGCGTGCTGCTGACCCAGGTCGTGCTGTTCCTCATCGGAGCGGTGCTCATGGTCGGCATCGTGGGCGGCAACATCCTGCTCGCCTACCGGACCCGCCCGATGTTCGGGCCCGCCGTCTTCGGCGGCAGCAGCGGCGCCGACCGCTACCGCCAGGCGCTCGATCCGCACCGCAAGCTGATCTTCATCGTCGGGCTGGCGCTGCTCGCGCTCTTCGCCGGGTCCTCCACCGCCGGGCAGTGGCCGACGTGGATGCAGTTCGTCAACGCCCAGCCGTTCGGGATCAACGACGCCGAGTTCCAGCGGGACATCTCGTTCTTCATGTTCGAGCTCCCGTTCATCCGGCTGCTGCTGAACTTCATGTTCACCGCCGTGATCATCTCGGCGATCCTGGCGGCGGTCACCCACTACCTGTACGGCGGATTCCGGCTGCAGTCGCCCGGCGTGCACGCCTCCAAAGCCGCCCGCGTCCACCTGTCGGTCCTTCTCGGCGTCTTCGTGCTGCTCAAGGCCATCGCCTACTGGTACGACAAGTACTTCCTGGTCTTCTCCGACCGGGGCTTCGTCCACGGCGCCTCGTACACCGACATCAACGCGGTGCTGCCCGCCAAGAACATCCTCGCGTTCATCGCCCTGATCTGCGCCCTGCTGTTCTTCGCGGGCGTCATCCGGCCCGGCGGCATGCTGCCCGGGGTCGCGTTCGGCCTGCTCGCGCTCTCGGCGGTGCTGATCGGCGGCGTCTACCCGATGCTGGTCGAGCAGTTCCAGGTCAGGCCCAACCAGCAGGCCAAGGAGTCCGACTACATCGGCCGCAACATCGAGGCGACACGTCACGCGTACGCCGTGCATGATGCCAAGGTCGAGCCGTACAGCGCCGTCGCCGACCCGAGCCAGGTGCAGCAGAACGCCGCCGGCGACGCCTCCGTCACCGGTGTCCGCCTGCTCGACCCCGCGCTCGTGTCCGCCACCTACGAGCAGACCCAGCGCATCCGGGGCTTCTACAACTTCGCCGACCAGCTCGACGTCGACCGCTACCCCGACGAGAACGGCAACCTCGTCGACCACATCGTGGCCGTCCGCGAGCTGACCGGGCCGCCCGAGGGCCAGAACAACTGGATCAACCGCCACCTGGTCTACACCCACGGCTACGGCTTCGTGGCCGCGCCGGGCAACCGGGTCGACTCCAGCGGCCTGCCCGCCTACGACGCCAAGGACATGCCGGTCACCGGCCCCCTGGTGGAACGGACCGGCCTCAAGGAGTCCCGCATCTACTACGGCGAGACCAGCGGAGCCCAGTACGTCATCGCCGGCGGCAACCCCGAGCGCCCGCAGGAACTCGACTACCCGGAGACCGGCGGCACCGGCCAGAAGAACACCACCTACACCGGCAAGGGCGGTGTCCCGGTCGGCTCGTTCATCAACAGGCTGTTCTACGCCGCCAAGTACGGCGAAGTGAACATCATGCTGTCCGGCGACATCAACGAGAACTCCAAGATCCTGTACGAGCGCAGCCCGCGTGACCGGATCGCCAAGGTCGCCCCGTTCCTGACGCTCGACTCCGACCCGTACCCCGCCGTCATCGACGGCCGGGTCACCTGGATCGTCGACGCCTACACCACGTCCAACGCGTACCCGTACTCGCAGAGCGAGAGCCTGCAGGAGATGACCCGCGACACGGCCACCGACCGGTCCCGGGTGATCGCCCAGCAGCCGCAGGACGAGGTCAACTACATGCGCAACTCCGTCAAGGCCACGGTCGACGCCTACGACGGCACCGTCACGCTCTACGCCTGGGACCCGGACGACCCGGTGCTCAAGACCTGGAGCAAGGCGTTCCCCGGCATCATCGCGCCGAAGTCGGAGATGAGCGAGGAGCTCCTCGCGCACGTCCGCTACCCGGAAGACCTGTTCAAGGTGCAGCGCTACATCCTGTCGCGCTACCACATCACCGACGCTGCGGCCTTCTACAGCGGCCAGGACTTCTGGAACGTCCCGAACGACCCGTCGCAGGGCGATGCGAACGTCAAGCAGCCGCCGTACTACCTCACCACCACGATGCCGGGCGGCAAGCCGACGTTCTCGCTGACCACCACGTTCGTGCCGAGGCAGGGCCCGAACCTGGCGGCGTTCATGGCGGTCGACTCCACAGCCAGCGAGAACTACGGCAAGCTGCGCATCCTGCGGATGCCGGCCAACACCCCGATCCCCGGCCCCGGGCAGGCGCAGAACGCCTTCCAGAGCCGGTTCGCGGGTGAGCTGAACCTGCTGGGCGTCGGCGCGTCCTCCGTCCGGTACGGAAACCTGCTGACGCTGCCGTACGCGGGCGGGCTCGTCTACATCGAACCCGTCTACATCCAGGTGGCGGCGGGCGGCGGCCAGGAGCCGTACCCGATCCTGCAGCGCGTCCTGGTCTCGTTCGGCAGCGAGATCGGTGTGGCCCGCACCCTCGACGAGGCGCTGGCCCAGGTCTTCGGCAAGGAACAGACCACCGACAACCAGCAGCAACAGCAGGAACAGCAGACCGAGCAGAACCAGCAGCAGCAGGAGACTTCCGCGCTGCAGACGGCGATCAACGAGGCCCAGCAGGCCTACGACGACGCCACCAAGGCCCTGCAGAGCGACCCGCCCAACTGGGAGGAGTTCGGCAAGGCCCAGCAGCGCCTCGACGAGGCTCTGGAGAAGCTGCGCACGGCCGGGGTCCAGGCCCCGGTCACGCCCACGCCCACGCCCAGCCCGACGGGGTCACCCGAGCCGACGGAGTCGCCCACGCCGACGCCGTCCGGGTCGCCTGAGGGAGGGTAGGAGCTCCCCGATTTGCACAAGCCCCGCACCACCGGTAGTCTTTAGACACACACCGACGCGGGGTGGAGCAGTTCGGTAGCTCGCTGGGCTCATAACCCAGAGGTCGCAGGTTCAAATCCTGCCCCCGCTACCAGTACGAAAGGCCCTCCAGGGTTAGCCCTGGAGGGCCTTTCGCATGTTATCCGTGCTGCTCCTCGATCCAGCGGTCGACTTCCTCCTGACGCCGGCCGAACCGGGGGATCCGGAACTCCGCCGCCCGCGGGTCAGACGCCAGCAGCTCCTTGACGTCCGCGTTCCAGTTCTCCGCCATCTCGCCGACCATCTCCTGGAACTTGGCCTCCAGCCTGCCCCGCACGGCCAGCAGCACGAGAGCCGCGAACGGCCAGAGCCAGCTCCGCCCCCGCACCACCAGCGTGACCTTGACCCGCCACTTCCCGAAGCCCGCCGAGGACGGGCTGATCCGCAGGTTCCCCTGCATGTGGGCGTGGCGCAGCAGCACCGTCGCCGGCGCCTGCCCGCCGCCACCCGACGCCTGCCGCCACCACTGCCCGCAATCCAGCCGTGCGGCCCACGACACCTGCTGCAGCCGCTTCGCGCCGCTGTACGTGCCGCCGGTCACCACCGAGCGCAGCGCGTCGGGCCGGGACAGCTTCACCGTCCACGCCGTCTTGTCGCCTTCGGGATGCCACGTGGTGACGGCCGCGCTCACCTCGCCCCTGCGGTCCCACGAGGTGATCACCAGCTCGGTGGTCGTGCCGTCGCCGGTCTCGCCCTCCGGCGGGTCCGTGTGCTGCTGATACTTGGCGCCGACGGTCAGATGGTCGCCCTCCACGAGGGCGACGTCGGCGAGTTCCTCGTCCCCCTCGATCCAGCCGTCCTCGTCCAGGGTCAGGTTCCCGGCGCGGTCCAGCAGCGCGCGCACGTACTCCTCGAACCAGTCACGCGGAACCGCCTCGACGAACGCTTGGGCATGTAAACGGGCCATATGCCCCATGATCCTCGCCGGAGCGCGGCGGCGTCCACACACGCCGGCGCCCTCCCGGGGTCCGTGCCGGGAGGGCGCCGATATGGGCATGGGGTCCTTACGCCATCAGCACCTCCTGCCACGATCCGGTCATGATGAGGTACGCGGACGCATCCGATCGAGTTCACCCGGATTCTCCGTCGTTTCTGAGCGCGCGCAGCACCGCGGCCTGCTCGACGGTCGCCCCCGTCGCCCTGGCCCGGGCGGCCTCTTCGGCCGAGAACCCCGCCACCACCCAGGCGGCGACCTCGTCACGGGGAATCCCGGCGTCCCACCACTCCCGCATCACCTCGTACGCGTCCAGCCCGGCGACCTCCCCCGGAGCGAACCCGAGCGCCCGCCACAGACCCGCCGCCCCCGGTTCGACCCCGGCGCTCGCCCACGGCACCGCGTCCGCCCCCGACCATCCGGCGTCCAGATAGGCACGCGCCGTCGCCGCGGGCACACCGCTCTCCAGCAGCGCCCGCATCGCGGCCCTCTCCTCGTCACCCAGCACACTCGCCCGCCGGGACCGCGACCGGAACAGATCACGCAACCGCCGCGGCCCCGGACGCTCCCCGGCCAGATGCCGCTCGGCCGCCTCAGCGGGCGCATAACCCAGCTCGCGCCAGCGCACCGCGTCCCCGGGCGTCATCCCCGCGCGCAGCAGAGACCCCACCGTGTACGGCGTCGAACCCGCCGTACGCCAGGCCAGAGCGTCATCCGGTGTGGAGACCCCACCGTCCCGCCACCGCTCCGCCTCCGCCACCTGAAAGCCCCACCCGATCCACCGCCGCGCCTCCCCGACGGTGAACCCCCGGGCCGTCCACTCGTACAACCCCTCGGGTTCCGGCTGATCAGCACAGGCAACAGTCATGACGTTCTCCTTTCTCAGGTAGGGAGAGAGACGGTGCGGGCCCAGGAGGGAGGTGGTTCGGTGCCGGTGAGCCCGACGAGGACGGGGACGGGCGGCCGATGCTCTGGCCAGGGGGTCTGCCCGTCGGTGAGGACGACGATCAGGTCGGGGCGCGGGCGCAGGGCCACGGCGGCGGCGATGCCCTCGCGCAGGTCCGTCCCGCCCCCGCCGGTCAGCTCGACCTCCTCAGCCCTCCGTACGGTCTGAACGGGATGCGCGTGCAGATCGCAGCAGATCACCCGAAACCGCCGCGCCGGGCCGCCCGCACGGGTCACGAGGGCCGTGATCTCGGCGAGGAACCTGGCCAGCGTCCCCGGCGGAATGCTCCCCGAGGTGTCGACGACCAGCACGATCTCCGGTGCCGGCGCCACCATCGCGGGCAGCACCACACCGTTCACCCCCGGACGCCGCGCGGGCCGGCGGTAGGAGAAGTCCACCCGCCCCGCCGCCTGCCGCACGCCACGCCGGACGACCGCGCCGAGCTGCGCCCGCCAATCGACCGCGGGCCGCAGCCGCTCCCCGGCCCAGCGCCGCCACCCGCCGCCGACCGGTGACCTCCCCGCGGCCCGGTTCTCGATCTCGCGGGCGATCGCGAGCTCCAGCAACTCGCGCTCGACCTCGTCCAGCCCCTCGCCCGCACCGGAGTCCTCGTACGGGCGCTCCACCCCGTCAGAGGCGCTACCGCAGTCGATCAGCTCGGCGAGCGGCCGGCCACCCCGGCGGTGGGCGGCGTCCAGGACCTCGATCAGCGACAGGTACTCCTCCGCCATCCGCCCCTCCGGCAGCCCGAGCGCCCGCGGCGACACCACCCCGGCAGGCGCCCCAGCTTCGAGATCGTCGTTTACCTCGGCATCGGCGGCCTGCGCCCAATGCGGCGACGACACCGGGGCCCGAGCCGCATGCCGCCGCACCAGATGACCGATGTGATGCAGCAGCCACCACCCGACCTCCTCAGCCGACGTGTTCAGAGCCGTCCCCGGATCCAGATAGACCTGCCACCGCGTATCAGCAGGAAAAGCCCGGAACTCCGCATCGGCGACCAGTTCCCCGCTCACCTCGTCCACCCGCGGCTCCAGCACAACCGGCCGCAACGCGAACAACGCGCTGGCCAGATAGGGCGCCCGCCCTGCGGCCCAAACCCGCCCCTCAGCGAACCGCCGCAACACCTCGTCCTTCATGACCTGCCCCCTGGCGTCGGCAGCCTCTCTGCTCGTACCTCGGCCGCCGTGCCATACATGGGGGAGCGCAGGACCACGGACCTCGTGGAAGCGGTCATGGCATGAATCCGGCGGAGCGGAGGATCGGGGCGAGGTCGAGGAGGGCGGGGGGAAGGTTCGCGTCGGGTGGCCGGTTGGCGGCGAGGGTGCGGGCTGAGGCGGCGGCGACGTCGGGTGTGGTCGTGGAGACTCGGCCGATGACCGTCCAGGCGCGTTCCCAGGCGGTGGCGCTGCCGTCGGCGATGACGTGTGCGACGAGTCCGCCGAGCAGGGCGTGCAGCCGGTCGGCCCGGTCGGGGAGCGGGGTGGCCGGGTCTCGCAGGAGTATCTCGGGGTCGGGCAGGTCCAGGGTGCGCAGCCAGGACAGCAGCTCGAATCCGGCCGCCTCGCCGACAGCGCCCACGATCAGCGCGGTGAGAGGGGAAGCCGAGGCGGACGGGTTGGCTTCGGCGGTGGCCAGGGCGATGGCGGCCATCTCCCAGGTGCGCGGGCTCGGCCAGCTCCGGCCCGCCTGCTCGGGCGTACCGGGAACGGCGAGCACCAGCTCGGGCCTGATCCGGAGAAAGGCACCGACCCGGGCCTTCGCCGCAGAGACCTGAGCCGACGTCGGCGGGACAAGGCGGACGGTGTCCGGGGCAGGGAAGCCGTGGGTCAGGCCGTCGGCCACGTCGACGGCCGAGACCTGCCAGTCCAGGTGGATGAGGCGGTTCGCGAGCGGGGCGGACAGCTCCCAGCCGTCCGCGGCCAGGCCCGGCGGGTTGGCGGCGGCGACGATCCGTACTCCTGGAGGGAGTACGAGGTCGCCCACGGTCCGTTCCAGCACCACCCGCAGCATGGCCGCCTGCACGGCCGGGGGCGCGGTCGTCAGCTCGTCCAGGAACAGCAGTCCCGATCCGGCGGAGGCCAGCCGTTCCGCCCAGCGCGGCGGCGCGAACCAGGTGCCCTGGTCGCGGACGACCGGCAGCCCGGCGAAGTCGCTGGGTTCGCGGACCGAGCCGACGACCACCTCCACCGGTTGCCCGAGCTGCCGCCCGAGCGCGACGACGGCGGAGGTCTTGCCGGTGCCGGGCGCTCCCCACAGCAGGACGGGGAGGTCCGCCTGTACGGCCAGGGCGAGGGCGGTACGCACGGTGTCGTTCTTCATAATGCGTCAACCGTAGTTGACGCACAGCATCGAAGTCAACAAAGGTTGACGGGCGCGACCATGTATGACTGGACCATGAACGCTCGCTATGACGGCCTGGCCGAGTGGTACGACGAGTTCAACGCCCAGGGCGCCGCCGGCAACGCGCCCGAGCTGGCCGACCTGCTCGGCCCCGGCGACGGCCTCTGCCTGGACCTGGGCTGCGGAACCGGCCAGTACCTCGACGTGATCCGCTCCACCGGCAGGACGGTGGTCGGCCTTGACCGCTCCGCCGACCAGTTACGCCTCGCGCGAAGAAGAGACCCCGCCCCCCTGCTCCAGGGCGACGGCCACACGCTCCCGTTCCGCGACCAAGTGTTCGGGACCGTCACCGCGCTCTGGGTCTCCACCGACATCCCCGACTTCGCCGCGCTGACGAAGGAGGCCGCCCGGGTGCTGCGCCCGGGCGGCCTCCTGCTGTTCTACGGGGTGCACCCCTGCTTCAACGGCCCGCACATCGAGAACCGCGGCGACGGCGCCGTGATCATCCACCCCACGTACCGCAGGGCGGGATGGCACCCCAAGAGCCCCTGGTGGCGGGAGGGCGGCATCAGGGACCGGTTCGGCATGAGCCACGTCCCGCTGCCCGATCTGGTCAACGCCTTCATCGACGCCGGACTGGTGATCGAGCGAATGACGGAGCCGCGTGACCATCCCGTCCCTGTGGCGCTGGCTGTCCGGGCGATCAGGCCAGCGTGAGGCCCTAGGCGGGATGGATCATGACAAAAGGTTGTAAATGCAAGTTTGTGGCGGATTGGATATCAGAATCTCAACTTTTGTTACGCCGGGTTGTAGCCCGTGACCCTCAGCGGCATAGTGGGGCAAATCACAGCGCGCATCCGTCGCGGTAGTGCTCCCCAGGCGCTCACCGTCCCTCCGGCATCGAACTAGGCGCAGGTAAACGCGCGGATTGGATGAAGCGTATGAAAACCGCCCCGCCGATCCGTGCCAAGATCCTGCGCATCCTCATCGTCCCCCTGGTCTCGCTGGCCGTCCTGTGGGGGTACATCGCGTACACCATGGTGGGCGAGACCTCCGGGTTCGTGACTAGCCGCAGCGAGTGGGACGCCATCGGCGTCCCCGCCCAGGACCTGATCGGCCACCTGCAGCGGGAGCGGCAGCTGACCGCCGAGGCCGCCGGGCACACGGCGGGCAACGGCCGGCTCGGCACCCAGCGGCAGCACACCGACCAGGCCGTGTCGCGCATCAGGGACGTCGCCGCCGCCATGCCCGATGACGTCAGCACCCCGCCCCAGGCGGTGCGCGATCTGCTCGACGAGCTCGACGGGCTGCCCGCCGTGCGCGCCGCCGCCGACCTGGACGAGGTGCCCGCGCTCGCCACCACCGAGAAGTTCAGCGCGATCATCACCGTCGCCAACCGCCAGTTCACCGGCACCGAGAGCGTCACCGCGGTGGACTCGTACCGGGTGCTGCGCGGCCTCGGCTACTACGGCGCCGTCGACGAGTACGTCGCCAGGGAGAACGCCATCCTCACCCCGGCGCTCGAACGCGGCCGGATGACCCGGGCCGAGCACGGGGCGTTCGTCGCGGCGATGTCCGCCCGCCGGGTCCAGCTCGCCAACGCCGAGCGCGACATGGGCCCCGAGCTGCGGGCCCGGCACGAGCGGCTGCTGGCCTCACCCGAGTATCAGCGGTTCGTGACCGCCGAGGACGCCGTCTTCCACTGGAACAAGACCGGCCAGCCGCCCGTCCTGGCCGAAGCGTGGCGGCGGGACGCGGGCGCGGTCCACCTCACGCTGAGCGACAACTACGCCTGGGAGCTCGCCCGCGCCACCGCCAAGGGCGAGGACCTGGTCATCTCCGGGCTCCTGCGCATCGCGCTCGTCGTCGGCCTGGGCCTGCTGGCCGTGGTGCTGTCGATCGTGCTCTCGTACCGGTTCGGCCGGTCGCTGGTCGAGGAGCTGAAGAAGCTGCGCGCCTCGGCCGTGGAACTGGCCGAGGTGCGGCTGCCCAAGCTGGTCGAGCGGCTGCGCAGGGGCGAGGACGTGGACCCGGCCGAGACGCCGGAGCTGGAGAGCGCCCGCACCGCGGAGGTGGAGGGGGTGGTGCGGGCGTTCTCGGCCGTGCAGCGCACCGCCGTCGAGGCCGCGGTCGGCCAGGCCACCCTGCGCAAGGGCGTCGGCCAGGTCTTCCTGAACCTGGCCCGCCGCAACCAGGCGCTGCTCCACCGCCAGCTCGCGCTGCTGGACACGATGGAGCGCAAGGCCGAGGACCCGGACACGCTGGAGGGCCTGTTCAAGCTCGACCACTTCACCACCCGCATGCGCCGCCACGCGGAGAATCTGATCATCCTGTCGGACGCCGCCCCGGCCCGCCGCTGGCGGGACCCGGTGCCGGTCTTCGACGTGGTCCGCAGCGCGGGCCTGGAGGTCGAGGACTACACCCGGGTCCGCGTCGAGCCGATGCCGGACGGGCCGCTGCTCGTGGGCGGCGCGGTGACCGACGTGATCCACCTGGTCGCCGAGCTGCTGGAGAACGCCACCGCGTTCTCCCCGCCCAACACCACCGTGCAGGTACGCGGGCTCACGGCGGCCAACGGGTTCGCCCTGGAGATCGAGGACCGGGGCCTGGGCATGAGCCCCGGCATCCTCGACGAGCTCAACGCCCAGCTCGCCACCCCGCCCGAGTTCGACCTGGCGCGCAGCGACCGGATGGGCGTCTTCGTGGTGTCCCGGCTGGCCGCGCGCCACGGCATCAAGGTCACGCTCCGCCCGTCCCCGTACGACGGCACGACCGCGATCGTGATGCTGCCGGCGAGCGTGCTCAGCGAGCGCGCGCCCGTCCCGCGGCAGCTCACCCACTCTCTGTTCGAGCCCGCTCCGGCGCCGCTCCCCCGGGAGCGCGCCCCCGTACGGTCGCTCGACCCGCCCACCGGACCGGTGCCGCAGCAGTCGGAGCCGGACGAGCTGGACGGCCTGCCGGTGCGGGTGCGCCAGGCGCATCTCGCACCACAACTACGGAGAACACGTCCGGAGCAGGAGCCCGACGTCTCCACCCGCGCACCGGAAGAGCTGTTCAGCATGATGACCTCCATGCAGGAGGGCTGGCGGCAGGCGCGCAGGGAGACCGAGGGCGGCTGTGACGTGCCGAACGAAAGGGATTCCCATGGCAGACGCGAGATCTGAGCTGAGCTGGCTGCTCGACGACCTGGCCAACCGGGTCGCCGGGGTGCGGCACGCGATCCTGCTGTCCGCCGACGGCCTCACCATGGGCGGCTCCCAGGGGCTGACCAGGGAGGACACCGAACACCTCGCGGCGATCGCGGCAGGCAGCCACAGCCTGGCGATGGGCGCGGGGCGGCACTTCGGCATGGGCGGCGTCCGCCAGACGATCATCGAGCTGGAGGGCGGCTTCCTGTTCGTCACCGCGGCCGGACAGGGTGCCCGGCTCGCCGTCCTGGCCGCGGGCGACTCCGAGCTGGGCCTGATCACGTACGAGATGGCCCTGCTCGTCCGCAGGGTGGGAGAGCACCTGACGGCGCTGCCGAGAGGTGCGGCGCCCGCGCCGGTGTGGAACGGGACGGCGCCGTGATCGAAGACGATCCCGGGCCGCTGATCAGGCTGTACGGGCTCACCGGCGGGCGGGCGAGACCGCAGGGCGAGGCCTTCGACCTGGTCGCCATCGTCGTCACGGTGCACCTGCCCCAGGAACCGTCCGTACTCAACCCGGAGCACCACCACATTCTGCACATCTGCCGCAAGCCGACCCCCGTGGCCGACGTCGCGGCCGGGCTCGGCCTGCCGCTCAACGTCACCCGCGTACTGCTCGGCGACCTGCGGCGCGAGGGGTACGTGAGCATCACCCCGCCGAAGCCCGCCAACCAGTCGATCGACGAACGTACCTACAGGGATGTACTGCATGGAATTCGCAGGCTTTGATCGCCCCCGGCCCTCCGGCGGGACGCTCACCGCGACCGCCCTGAAGATCCTGGTGGCCGGCGGCTTCGGCGTGGGAAAGACCACCATGGTGGGCACGATCAGTGAGATCCGCCCCCTGCACACCGAGGAACTCCTCAGCGACCGCGGCGTGGACGTCGACGACCTGTCCGGCATCGAGCGGAAGGTCGCCACCACCGTCGCCCTCGACTTCGGCCGCATCACCATCCGCCAGGATCTGTGGCTGTACCTCTTCGGCACGCCCGGCCAGGACCGGTTCTGGTTCATGTGGGACGAGCTGGCGCTCGGCGCGCTGGGCGCCGTCGTGCTCGCCGACACCCGCCGGCTGGCCGACTGCTTCCCCGCCGTCGACTACTTCGAGCAGCTCAAGCTGCCGTTCGTGGTCGCGGTCAACTGCTTCGACGGGGCCCGCCGGCACGATCCGGGGAAGGTGCGGCGGGCCGTCGGACTGGACGAGGTGACGCCGGTCATCATGTGCGACGCCCGCAACCGGTCGTCGGTCAAGGACGTGCTGACCACCCTCGTCACCCATGCGATGGAGGTCCGCTAGCCGGCGACGCAGGTGAGCGCGGGCGTGTCGGCCTCACCCGAGGCGAGGAAGCCGAACGTGGTGGTGGCGCCACCGCCGATCGTGCCGTTCCAGCCCAGGTTCTTGACGCTTACGGACGAGCCCGACTGAGTGTGGTCGCCGTTCCAGAGCTGGGAGATCGACTGCCCGCCGGACCACGACCAGTCGGTCCGCCAGCCGTTGAGGCTCGACGAGCCCGAGTTGCGGACGGTCACCTCGGCCTGGAAGCCGCCCTGCCAGCTGTTGACCACGGTCAGCGAGGCGGTGCAGCCGTCCTCCCCGGGCGGCGGGGTGACGGTCGGCGTCTGAGTCGGCGTCTGGCTCGGCTCACCGGCCGCGATGGCCATGTCGTAGGCGGCCTGCGGGACGAACTGGCCCGCGGTCGCGATGCAGCCGTCGGCCTCGCCGGGCGGCTTCACCCAGAGGAACGCGTCGATCATCGAGTCGCCGGTGTTCGTCGTGCTCCACGTGCCGGTGGCGCGGCCGGGCGGGTCGCACCACTCGCTGCCGGACGGGCCGTTGCCGTTGCGGCTGGTGTCGATCACGGCCCTCAGGCTGGAGTCGCCGGTCGCCGAGATGATGCTCTTCGCGTACGAGACGAGACCGGGAGTCGAGCGGTAGTTGGACGTGTTGATCGCGATGCCGTCGGCGCTGCCGGACACGTCGGCGCCGCGCAGCCGGTTCGCGGCCTCCCCGGCGGACAGCCAGGCGTCGTGCCCGATGTCGTAGTAGACCTTGACCTGCGACGAGGTCGACTTGAACTTCTTGCCCGCGTACGACATCGACGCCTGGACCTGGGCCTGCTCACTGGAGTTCATGCAGTTCGTCATGATGGCCAGGGCGTCCGGCTCCAGCACGATCGTGGCCGGACGGCCGCCGAGCCCGGCCGCGATCTCGTCGACCCAGGCCCGGTACGCGTTGTGGTCCGGCGCCCCGCCCGCGCTCGGGCCGCCGCAGTCGCGGTTGGGCATCGCGTACACGGCCATGATCGGGATCTTGCCCGCCGCCGCGGCGGCGCCCACGTACGCGTCGACCTGGCTGCGGACGGTCGACGGGTTGTACGTGGCGAACCAGCGGCCCTGCGGGACGGCGGCGATCCGGTCCCTGATGACCGCGGCGCGGCTGTCTCCGGGGTTGTCGGCCACCCACTTGGCGGCGTTCGACTGGGGGTCCACGTAGAAGGCGGAATCGGCGGCCTGGGCCGTGGTTGCCGTGAAGACGGCCGTTCCCGCTACGGCGGTCGCCACCGCGGCGATGAGGGTTGCCAGCACGGGTCTGCTGCGAGACATGGATACTCCGTCCTGAGGTGGGAGCAGCGTGGGAGCGCTCCCACGCATGGTAGGGAGCCGCCGCCCCAGCCCAGAAGCGCCGTCCACCCGTCCGGACGCAAAGCCACAGGCGGGAGGCCCGGCATCGGCTGAAACTTTCACTCAGGCGATACGACTGAACACGATCCCGCCGGCCGACCGGCCCGCTCTTGCTAGGGTCCGTGTGTGCGTGTCCCCGTGGCGGGTTCGACCGGCAGGATGCGATGGCTCTGGCCCGTGGCGCCGGCCACACTCGCGGCCCTTCTCACCCTCATCGGGATGGTCTTCCCCGGCGGCAGCCTTTATGTCCTGTCTTACGCGGCCCTGTTCTGGATCCTGGCACTGGCCGGGTGGCTCGTCGTGCTCTGCGTGCCCCGCTACCGCGAGAGCACGGCCATCCTGGTCCCGCCGCTCGTGGCCGCCCTCACGTACGCCGTCGTCGCGGCGGACCTGCCGATGCGCGCGGCGTTCGCCATGTCGGAGCCCGCGCTGACCGCCTACGTGCGCTCGCTGCCGCTCCACCCCGAGCACGTCACCGTGGGCGACGCCGAGAGCGGGCTCGGCGTCGAATGGGTGGGGCTCTTCCCCGTCGGCCGGGCCGTACGCCACCTCGACCGCGCCGACCTGGGAGTGGTCGGCTCGGGCGGCTGGTTCGAGTTCTGCGGCCTGACGTACGTGAGCGGGGAACGGCTGAAGGTCTACCGGTTCTCGTCCGTCGACCGGCTCTCCTCCCGGTGGTACGCCACCTGTGAGGACTTCTAGGGCCTGCGGCTGACCAGCAGATAGCGCCAGAAGAGGAGACGCCTGACGCGGGCGTCCGGTAGGAGACGGGCCGCGCCCTCCCGCACCTCGCCAAGGGTCATCGCCGGCGGCTTGACCGGCGCCCGTACCGGCGCTTGCGGGCGGCGGCTCAGCGCCAGGCGCGCCGCCGCGTTCACCGGGACCGCCGCCAGGCTGGTCAAGAAGTCGGACGGGGTGCTCTCCCGGTAGCAGCCGAGCACCGCGAGCAC
This sequence comes from Nonomuraea sp. NPDC049649, assembly GCF_040675175.1. Taxonomy (NCBI): domain Bacteria; kingdom Bacillati; phylum Actinomycetota; class Actinomycetes; order Streptosporangiales; family Streptosporangiaceae; genus Nonomuraea; species Nonomuraea sp. NPDC049649. The sequence continues at coordinate 1,731 of NZ_JBFAOH010000017.1, read as the reverse complement.
CCCGCCGGGCGCCGGCGCCCGATGCAGCCTGCGCACCGTCTCGAACGGCACGTGATGCAGGCTGGCCAGGCACGAGACGAAGTCGTAGTGGGCCTCGGGCAGATCCATCGTGGTGATGTCGGCGTGCCGGTACCGGACGCCCATCGCCGGCGGCGCCGCCTCGATGACCTCCCGCGCCGGATCGACCGCGTCCACGACCACGCCGCGGGCCGCCAGCCGGCGCGCGAACAGCCCGGTGCCGCAGCCCACGTCGAGCGCGGTGGCCGCGCCGCTGGGGACCTGGCGGAGCAGCAGGGGGTGGTAATGGTCGTTGTGATCGAAAGCCATGGGGCCGAGGGCGGTCCTACAGCTCGAAAGGCGGCGGCTCGTCCATCGGGTCGATGAAGGTGTCGGTCTCGCGATCGTCCTCCTCGCGCACCCAGCGGGAGATGCCGCGCGGGATCTCGTCGTCGATCTCCGCGATCAGGTGCCGCTGAGGGAACACGTCCTCGTACATCGAGGCCCACGACTGCTGCGGATCGTCCCCCAGGTCCTTGTTGATTTCGTACGGTTGCTCGCTCATGGAACTCACGCCTTGCCGAACATCTGGACCGTCTTCCTGGCGGCCCAGCCCAGCAGTGACAGGGCGACGATTATTTGGGTGACGCGGACCCAGACGGCGGAGTCCAGGTCCGCGTAGACCACCACGCCCAGCCAGGTCAGGCTGAACACGGCGACCAACGCGATGGCCGCCCAATTCATCCCTCTCTGCCACATATGCGCAGTCTTACAGTCGGCGCACCAAGCCCGGGTATGCCGCAGGTCACAGCCACGTCGTTCTCACTGACCCCGGCGGCGGTACCCCGGCTGTCAACGGTTCCCTAACCGTCGACGGTCCTCGCCTCAGCGGTGATTCTCGCGTCAGCAACCGTCGCCGACCCGGGAACCACCGCCGATTCGGGACCACCGCTCTCGCGGATCAGCGGCGCAGGGTGCGGGCCGGTCCGATGCAGCGGCGCAGGCGCACGGTGCCGCGGGGACGCGGCTTCGTCTGCCGCTCGGTGAGGCAGGCGAGCAGGGCGGCCGCCGCCTGGGCGTCCGACAGGACGCGGTGCACAGCCTCGCCGGGCCCAGGGAGCTGGCCGCGCTCGCCGAGCTCGTGCCTGACGAACGTCATCGGGTCCGGCGCGCCGGCGTACTCGGCGGCCACCGTCGCGCGGGCTGCGGTCAGCAGGCGCAGGTAGTGGGTCCGCAGCACCGCCTCGCGGATGCGGGACTGCTCCAGGTCGTCCACCAGAGTCCTGGCCACGTCCAGCAGGTCGCCCGCCCGGGTCGACGGGTCGGCCAGGAAGCCACGGATGTCGTCGAATTCAGAGCGGGTCATGGCGGACACCTCCGAGAGCGCTGTCTGAACCCTTCGTATCTGGGGGGTGTTGCGGACTAATTGCCGTTCGCTTGCCCCGAGCCGTGAGGGTTTGGGTGTCCTATGGAGAGGGAAGGAGTTGATGATTACCTCTGCGGGGCCGAGATGCCCGTGGAGGCTGCTACAGTTGCTCAGGCACGGGCGGCGCAGGGGCTCGCAAGAGTCACGAGAAGCCCGGCAGATCCCACTTCCTCACCGAACGTCCGGATGGTGCTTAGCTGTCCGGATCGGCTGGTAAGGTAGAGGGGTTGCCTCGGAAGCGGGGCGGTTGCCGATTCCAGCGGCTTGGCGGGGTTAGCGTCAATTTGACACAAACTCGGGCCGCGGGG